>JBBSOP010000502.1:0-3989 GCA_038259655.1 Chroococcales cyanobacterium | reverse complement strand
GTAATAAACAATGTTGGCAGTTAAGTCTAAAAATGCCGAAGCTTCTACAGTTCTGACTTGATATTTTAAGTATAAATCCACAGCCCGGCGTTCAATCGCCAGATCATTAGGACTATGAATTAAATTAAAAGCATAAGGGCCATGAGGTAAAGCTGATTGAATGCGATTAATTGCAGCTTCTATACGTTCTGGAGATAAACCACCAGCACCAAATGAGCTTAAAATCTTTTCTTTGCCTAAAGCAATGACCATTTCTTCGGAAGCAATACCACCAGCCATTGCACCAGTAGTGTATGCATATTTCACACCATGAAAGGAGAGAAAGTTTGCATCTCCTAACTGTTGAATGTTGATTGGGACAATGGAAGTTAGTAGTTCTACTTGTGCCGTTTTATTATTTTCAGTAGGGTATAAATAACCTTCGTTTGTGACACCGACTTTTCCGGCAACTTTGACGATGTAACAGGGTTTATCTAAGGCTAGGAGTTTATCTTTAATAGCTGTTTGTTCAAAAGATACATCATCTAAAGATCCCTTCCAGCCCAGATTTTGATTATAGGTATAGGCAGAAAAACCAAGACCATGATCGTGTTTGTTTAGTAGTGTATCTACAGTGGTCACAGTAGCTATCCCTCGGATTAAAAGCAATGGACTATATAAAAAAACGTAGACGCTCAAGCGGTGAAGCAGTTTAGTTAAGAAGAAAAGTAGGTCGGGTGGAGCGATAGCGAAACCCAACAAAGTCTTGAGGATGTTGGGTTTTGTTCCTCAACCCAACCTACGCCAGCTATAAAGCAGGACTATCCCTCGGATTAAAAGCAATGGACTATGGAAAAACGAACCGCAAAGGACACAAAGTACGCAAAGTTAAGAGGGTTTTAGAGAGTTCTTGCGTAAATCTTATAAAGGATGAAGGATGAAGTTTTTTTTAGTCTTCGTCCTTCATACTGAAATTTTTAGGGTTCTTCATTCAATAGGTTTTCGGCACAAGCTAACTGTAGTTGAATGATTTCGCTCATTTGTTTACTAAAATCTTGTCTAGCTTCTAAAAAAGCACTATGAGATTTGGTTATTCGGGAATTGTTAGCAGTCAACTTTTGATACTGGGACTGATTGACATCAATCATGCTGATTGTGTTACCAAGTTCGTGATTTGTAGCGGGAGAAGACGAAGTTGTTTGTTGAATGGTAGTTAACTCAGAAGATTGTAATTGTTCTGAAGACTGAAAACCGTGTTCAATGATATTTTTCATTGGGACTTCTGCGGGCTGATTTGAAGATGATGAAATGTTCTGAGAATTAGCAATTGTTTGAGAAAAAGGTGTATTTTGATGCAGTCTTTGAGAGCGATCGCGTCGTAATTTTTCAGCTAGATTTTGAAAAAGTTTGCGGTTTTCATCACTCAAAATTGCGGCTGTAATTGAATTACCACCCAATGTCACGGTTCTCAAGGTTGCTTTATTTTGATTGGTAGTTGCCAAGATGGGGCTGTAAATTGGCGATAAATCTACAGCAACTTGATGACTCACAAGTTTTGCTAAGGCTTTAATAATAGAAGTATGATCATCCATACCTCTACGATTCAGGGAAACTGTCAGGTGTTCTTTATTTTCCAGAATTTTATCAATCCATCGAGAACACACACTACCAGCCCCAGCTTCAATAAATATTCTCGCCCCATCATCGTAGATACGCTTAACTAAGCGGGGAAAATCGAGTTGTTGGGACAAACCTGTAGCAATACTCCGAGCAACAGTGCCATCATCGAGGGTAATAGGTTGATACTCAGCCGCAGAATAAAATACAACGCCGGGAATGGTTTGGGATGGTAAAGTGTTGAGTTTTACCAACTCTTCGTACTCCGATCGCATCGCCTCGCAATGAATGACATGATCGAAAGGAGCCGGAAAGGCATTGCAACCTAAAGCTTTAATCACTCGCTGACAAGCTGTCGGTTCCCCAGCAATTAATACTTCCTCTGGTGTATTAATCTGAGTCAAATACACTTGCTGCTCATTTTGGAGACATGCAACTACCTGGGATGGACTAGCCATCAGGACATAGTTTACCCAGAGATTTTGTTCGGAAGCCGTAGATGCTTTTGGTAAACCCCAATACTCACGCACGGCATTTTTTGGTCCAGATAAGCGATCGCCAAATAAGGCCGATGAGTTAAAACTATTACTACCTTGATAGAAATTGCTCCAAACTCCTTGAGCAACCATCATGCTGGTTTCACCCAAGCTATAGCCAAACACATATTTAGGTTTGACTTGAAAATCATCACGAATAATTGTAGTGATGATTCGAGTAAAAAACATTTCCGCTTCAAACATGGCTAGAGAATCGTCTAGCAATCGCTTTTCGAGAGTTTCTAGTTGTCTGATGGATAACTTATTTAAGCTTCTGGGGAAAACCAGCCTCTCAACATCAGCCGCACGTTTGTAGATACTTCTCACCATTGAGTCGTCGTGGACTCTCGGAAATAAGTGAAAGAAATTACGACCAATACCAATGTAAGAATTGACCGCAGCTGGATAAACGTAAGCGATCGCTCCTTTTTTACCCAATGGATTAGCTGTAAAGTAACTACCAACAGGTGTTTGCCAATCTGTACCTCGTTCAAAAGCACTATTGACACCTTTACGAGCAGATTCAATTTCTTTGAGTAATTCTTTTTGGTTACGTCCAGCGATCGCTAGGGTGTATTTAGCTTCACGTTGAAAGTTAGCAAAAATCTGACTCGCAGTAGTTGACAAATTAGAACTATTTTCGATGCTTTCTTGGAGACTATCTAAAGCCTCTAGTAAAGTTGAGCGTCCATCACCTGCGATAGGTAGCAGATAAAAAGGCATTTGCTCTAGATACTTGCTGCTGTACTCTTTTTGGTCAGATTCTTCTGACAAGATCACATGAGCATAAGTACCATCACATCCCATACCATTGACTGCTGCGACTCTCTTGGTAGAGTCTTTAGCCAAAAACCAAGGTCTAGATTCTGTAGCGACATAGAAAGGGCTACCTTGCCATGCTTCTGGGGTTTTGACACCAGACCAATTGGGTGTAGCGGGAATGTATTTGTGATAAAGACACAAAGCTGTTTTGATCAGACTGGCCATACCAGAGGCTACGTGAGTATGACCGATATTGGCCTTGACGCTACCAATCGCACAGTGCAAACCATTACCCACAGAAGGATAAGCTTGTACCAATCCGGTGATTTCGGCTGCGTCTTCTTGGGGAACACCGCTACCGCAAACCTCTACATATTTGACTTCGGCGGGTTGAATCCCGGCTATTTGCAAAGCTTGGTTACAGACTTCAGAAGTAGCAGAAACTGAGCCAAAGCTCACAGCATCAATAATTGCATAGATGCGATCGCCGTTGGCTTTAGCAGTATCATGACGCTTAAGTACAACTGCACCCGCACCTTCACCTACTGTCCAACCGTTGGTTTTTTGGTCATAACTCAAGGTGTTAGCACCAGTGTTAATTTTTGACCATTGGTTTCGCAGTAAAACGCTTTCTACTCCACCAACTAAATCGACAGCACCAACAACAACTGCGTCTGCTTCGCCTGTGGTTAGTAGCATTTGCGCTACTTCTAAGGCTTTGAATGCAGAGGTTTCTACCGCCGTGATGGTGAATGCTGGGCCGCTGAAATTCCATAAAGAGGAAATCCGGCTAGCCATGATGTTGGCGATGTAGCTGAGATATTCACCAATCTCTACTTGATGGTGGATGCTATCTTTAACGATGGTTTCTAGTTGGGCAATTTGCTCTGTAGGTAAAGTAATTTCCGCAGCATTTAAGCCGTCTTTAACTTGCCAAGATAAGTTCCATCGTTGTTGTAGCTGATGTACAGATAGTTCTGTCTCCGCAGCGATAATTACAGCGACATTACCTCCTTCTGGTATGTTGGCATCTTTGAGGGCGCGATCGGCTACTTTCAGTAGTAGTAGTTGTTGGGGGTTGAGTTTTTCTACTTC
>JBBSOP010000501.1:0-4000 GCA_038259655.1 Chroococcales cyanobacterium | reverse complement strand
AGGGACTTGTCATTATTGATATACATGGTTACATTTTTCTGTTTATTTTCCCACAAAATTTATTTTAAAGATAGGTCTAATGATGCTTTTGATTTAATGCACAAAGGCGAATCAATCCGCAGCGTGGTGACATTTTAATGGGCATTGGGCATGGGGCATCGGGCATGGGGCATTGGGCATGGGAAAGCGCTAAAGGTTGTGTTTAATTGTGAAAATTTGACATCAATACCGCAAAACCAATGCAATTCGCTGATGAATAGATAGTGCTTCATCGTTCACAATTGCAATTTTTCCTCCCTTAGCCAAGACAACTTCTATAATTTCATCGACGGCATCATCCATCACCTCTGTACCACCCGGTTGATCTACTAACTCAAACCTGCCGTCTTCAGTCAAGATTGCTGGTACATGGTAGTTTTTTTCAACCAAAAGCAATTTTCCTCGACCTTCATGTGCTAATCGCCACGTTTCCCCAATTGTAGAAACGACACTTTGAGTACCCACCGCGTCATCTAATGCCTGGAGTGCATCAACCTGTTGCGCCTTCCGAACAGACTGCACGATTGCCCATACTTGAGGGGTCAGTTCATGAATAGTCGCTTTGTCAAAATTGCCGCTTAGGCTTCCTGCAATCGCTTGAGTATGTTGCGAAACCTCCTGGAAGAAGGATACTTGCCGATCAACCCCTCCCACAATCAATGGTAGTGACTCATTTTGATTCTGATAGAGCGTCAATACAATGTCTACCTGCTGAAAAAATCTGCGATGCCTGTCGTCTCGATAGCTAGAATCGGAGTCATAGGGAAGCGGATCTGTGGCTCCAGGTCCTGTCATTTGCATTGGGAAGTTTTCATCATCAACTTCTTCAAGGGTTTCTCCTGTTCCAGCTAACAAGCGCGTGGATGCCTGACTTAACAGCAAGACCCAATAGCGCAGCGCCCGATGCATTCCATAGACTAAATCTCGTGTCGCAAAGGTTTGATCAATCACAACCCGCGCAGGTACAGGAAAAGGCAGGTAATAAAGCTTGGCAAAGTCATGGCTGACGTATAGCGCCAACCCATCTAGGGTTTGACGATAGTCAATTTCGCTCACGAGGGTTTCGAGCCGCTTCAACAACGGTTCCAACTCGCGCTTAGTAAATTCTGTGGCAAGCCGCTTTGTTGCCTCATCTACCAGATTTTTCACCCGAATCGGATCTTGTTTGTTATCGGGTGATATCCGATGAGTCGGCAACAAGATGGAAAGCGCCGGAACATTGCTCAAAGATTGCAACTGCTTAAGAGCCTGACGAGTAATCATAGATATCTCTTATTGATTTTTAGTGGCAACTAAACTGTTTCAAATGTTAAAGACAGAACCACTGTCATTCCTCTACCCAAAAAAGGAGATTGCATCCGCAGCTTTAGTTCTACTGTTGCTGTAACCATTTATGATGTTGCATCGAATGGCACAGCGATCGCCTGACCTATCCCATTACTGCTCAATTACATTAGACACTGTAGCGCTTATACTGCAAAGCTTAGAGATTTTATTAGTGCCATTCGGATACTGGGTATAAAGTGAACTCATTAGAGGGATTTTTGTAAATAATTTGCTAGATTGATTGGTCAAGCTAGTTGCAACTCTACTAGAGCGAACAACTAGCATCATCAGTAATAGTTGCAGCTAAAAAAGCAAAAAATATGACAAAAATAACTCTGTTGCCACTCATCGTTGCCACTTTGATTTACGGCAATTCTGCTGCCTTAGTTGAAGCCAAGCAACCCAAACCACCAATGACTCAGGTGAAACCCACACCTGCTCAACCAGTACAGCCTAAATGGAAGTTATATACTGCACCAGATGGGCGCTTTACAATTTTGATGCCGGGAAGTCCCGAAAGAAATACCCAATCCCAAAAAACTTACATGGGGGAAATTAACTTAGAGACATTTATCGCTCAACCACCAAAGCAGCAAGTAGCATACATAGTTGCTTACAATGACTTTCCTTATAGTTACGGTCAAATGGCTAATCCCCAATTAATTTTAAATAATGCGCGGGATATGGCTTTAAAGACTACAAAAAGTAATTTAATTAGTCAGCGAAACATTCGTAGTTCTAATGGGCATCCAGGGAAAGAAATTGTCTATATCAACTCTGGAGGCAAAATTACTAGAAACAGAATGTATGTTGCCCAGGGACGCTTGTATCAAGTAATGGCTATAACTACTAAAAAGCAGCAAAAAACATTAGCTAAAACCATTACGGGATATTTAAATTCTTTTCATGTAGTTTTGAAAAAATAACTTACACGCCTTGGATTTCAGTCCAAGGCTAATACTCAATTAATTTAAAATTGCCGACTAATATCTTATGTAAACAAGGGTGCGATCGCACAACTAAATTCAGGTAATATAGGTGAACTCAATAGATCATCATTAAAAAAGGTAGCAACCAACTTTAAAACAGCTTGTTCGCGTCGGTAAACTTCCACCTGTTGTTTGCGCCAGTCCACAATCCAATATTCCTTGACACCCCGTGATGAATAAAGCTTAAGTTTTAGCTCTCTATCCCGTTTTTCATTCTCACTACCAGGAGATAGCACCTCTATTACTAGTTCCGGTGCAGCAGTCAAATGTCCAGCCTCATCTAATAACAAAGCTAGCCTTTCATTACTAATCCAGACAACATCGGGGATAACATTATCATTGTCGCCAAAGATGATGCCAGGGGCAGGAACGACTTCACCTAAAGAAGTAGCTTGTGACCAATTACCCAAGACAATAATAATGTTGGCACAAGTTTTTTGATGCTTCCAATCGGGCGCTCTCGTCACAAACAATTCCCCGTTAATAATTTCATAGCGGTTCCCGTTATCTGGAAACAATTCCAAATCGGCAGTGTTCCAGCGCAGCTTCTCACTTGTCGGCTGGTTCATAAACTATCTCGGTTATGGGATTTATCAATTTTAACTTGGGTATAGGGCATGGGGCATGAGAAAGAGGCAGCACTTCGACACTTCGACAAGCTCAGTGCATCGCTACGCTCAGTGGCCGGGGCAGGGCGCAGGGTGCAGAGGGGAAAGAAAAGGCCTTGAATTTGTACCTAATCTTTAATATTTCTCCCTTTCTCCCTGCTCCCTGCTCCCTGCTCCCCTGCTTCTTCTTCCCCTAGCCCCTATTTAAACCACTACCTTTTCTAAAATCAACTTAGAGCGCCTCACATACTCAGGAATAGTCACAGGATAATCTCCGGTGAAGCAAGCGGAACAGAAACTGTTGGTGTCTTCACCTGTTGCTTGTAGCATTCCTTCCCAACTGAGATAAGCAAGGCTGTCAACTTCTAATTGCTTGGCAATTTCTTCTACTGATTTGGTAGCAGCAATTAACTGATCTTGAGAATCGGTATCAATACCATAAAAACAAGGATGAGTCACAGGCGGAGAAGAAATTCGCATGTGTACTTCTGTTGCACCAGCATCACGCAAGGTTTTGACCAATTTACGGCTAGTAGTACCTCTGACAATCGAATCATCAACGATAATTACTCGTTTACCTGCTAGCACATCTTTAAGGGGATTAAGTTTCATCCGAATCCCTGACTCGCGCATAGTTTGGGTTGGCTGAATGAAGGTGCGCCCCACGTAGCGATTTTTAATCAAGCCTTCAGCGTAGGCGACACCAGAAGCTTGAGAAAACCCAATAGCCGCAGGTATACCAGAATCAGGAACACCAAAGACAATATCAGCATCCACAAGAGATTCTTGGGCTAATTGCCGTCCTAACCGCATTCGGTAGCTATACAAGCTCTCATTATGCATAATGCTATCAGGACGAGCAAAGTAAATCATTTCAAAGATACACAACTTACGCTGCGGTTGTTGACTCCAATGGTAAGAAGCCATACCTTCTTCAGTGATCCAAACTAACTCTCCTGGTTCCACGTCTCGGAGGTATTCAGCACCAATGATGTCTAAACCACAAGTTTCGGAAGCTAAGACGTAGCGAACTGGATT
>JBBSOP010000500.1:0-4025 GCA_038259655.1 Chroococcales cyanobacterium | reverse complement strand
CTTCTGCTAGTTGTTGGACGTTTACCCAGGTTGTCTCTGGTAGACGTTCGCTCAACCGGGCGATCGCACTTTGCAACTGCAACGCATAAGGTGAACCAGCATAAGCCTCTAGCATTCTTGCGCCAACAGTCAGAGCAAATAGCTCACCTTTAGTTAAAGGAATACTTGGCAAACGCCACTCTAGCTCAGTGTAATGATGACCCAATTTAGGGTTATACTCTAAAGGAGCATTAAAGCGATCGCGCAGAAAAGCTAAATCGCTACGAACAGTCCGCTCACTAACTTCTAGCTCTTGAGCAAGACTGAGAGTTGTTGGACGTTGCCTAGTTCTTAGTAATGAATCTAGTTGTAGTAGTCTTTCTAAGTGACGAGACATAAATTTAGCTTTAGCCGAATTAAGCCTATCTTAGAGAGACTACCCGGCAAAATCGTTTCCGCCTTCAGAAAAAAATTAAAAAAATAAAAGTTAATATTCAATAATCAATAAAATGACCTTTAACGCCTAACAGCAATCAAAGGTTAAACAAGCTTTCCCCTCCGCATCCAAGCGAGCGCAATTTTCGTGATCAACGCCTAACGGCAATCAAAGGTTAAACAGATCAATCCAATGCGGCAGCGCTTGCATCCCAAAGAGTGTGATCAACGCCTAACGGCAATCAAAGGTTAAACAGAACCCAAAAAAATATCCTTTCTGTCAGGGTGGTTAAGGTGATCAACGCCTAACGGCAATCAAAGGTTAAACAGCACTGACATTTTGAGGGGTGCGGTGGTAGTAGTTGGTGATCAACGCCTAACGGCAATCAAAGGTTAAACAGGGCGCTTCCTGAAACCTTTATCAGCACTACCCTGAGACTCGATATTACAAGCACCTTGTCCAATAGAGCAACACATTAGTTAAATTTTACTCAAATTCTTATCTTTTAAGATTACAGATAATTGTGAAACCTTTGCATTATCAGGCTTCCAAGCTTTTAAAATAAAATGCAAGCACCTCCAGGCAATCTAAAAACTTTGAAAAGCAAGCTCCGTGAGGGTTTCACAGTTATTTTTTCCCCTTTCGGTTCTTACAACCAGAGATCCATGTATTTTAGCCACCGATAATACTTTAAATTTAGTAATCATTTGCCTTTATTTGCCTACCCCTGAATATTTCCAATGCCCTATGCCCCATGCCCTATGCCCAAAAACTAGACTACAACCACTCTCCACCTCGAAAACGCCAACGCGGGAACAGAAGTCGCATTAGACTTTGGGAAACTATAAAAACTGCTAACCAGACAACACTATAATGTGTTAACAAAGCTCCCAACGGAAGTTCTTCTTTAGGCAGAGGTATTGGTAAAAAGCCAAAAAGTTTGACTCCGCAGAAGACAAAAACTATTTCCCAGATACCGGCTAAGAGTTGATAAGCTGCTGGCCAATCCCTATCCCAGCGAAACTTTTGCAGATAGTTATAAAGCACATCCCAACCCAAACCAAAAATAGCAATGTAGCCGAGTATCCAAAAATAAACCGAATTAGCACCAGGGCTAATTAAGCCCATTGCAAAAGGTAAAGATACTAATACACCCACAGTACCAAGTAATAGTAATCGAGTTTGCCAACGACCAAGTAAAGTTGGTGTCATAAAAGTGCTGAGTAATGAGCAAAAAACAAAAGTTAAATTAAGATTAATTTAATGCTGACATGATGGTGAAACTGGGGAGTAAAATATATAAGCAAATTAAAACTCAGTGAACTCAGAGCAAATATATGTTGAGTATACTTTGGGGTGTTGTTGTTGTACTAGTGGCTTTTTGGGCGTTAGGACTGGTACTTCATATTGCTGGAAATTTAATTCATGCAGTGTTGCTTTTAGCGATCGCCCTTGCAATCTATAATTTTTTCAAAGCCCGTGATGTATAGAAGAATAGCTAAAGCACTTTAGTTGCTTTTAAGTTGTCTCTAAAGTGATAAAGCAAAAATATGGGATTTATTGAACTTTAGACAGACTCCCCAGCAGTTTGTCTTTTTATTGCGGTAAATCCTGAGAAATTACCATAGAATTATAAATCGGCAGTAGGCAATCATTCTGCTACCAAAATAATAAGCCAACGTGAGTTCGACGGTTGGAAAAAACCCCGCTTCCATTCCTCTCCCCTGCAAGAAGAAAGGCTTTAAAACCTTAATTTTTCGTTCGTGGTTTAAGCTATTTAAGCCCCTCTCCGCGTCGGAGAGGGGTTGGGGAGAGGTTCATCAATTCACGTTAAGCCAGCACTCTACACCTGATTATTGCTCATTTAGAAACAGACTGGAGACTTTTATGATCCCAGCAGTGATTTCAACACCCACAAAAGAATTACCCCTGTTGTTTGAGGGAGTAACCTGGAGAGAATTTAAAGCTGTTGAACAGTTGTTAGACCGTCCAGGATATCGCCTGTCTTTTCTAGATGGAGTTTTGGAGATCCGAAGAATGCCAGGAGAAGCACACGAAACTGTTAAGGAAAGGCTAGGCGCATTATTGGAACTTTTCTTGCTTGTGGCAGGGTTTGACTTTACTCCAACTGGTTCAATGACCTTGGAAAGCGAATCAGGTGCAGTGAAGCGAGAAGCAGATAAGTCTTATAAACTTGCTCCAGGTCAAGTGCGTCCTGACTTAGCAATTGAGGTGGTATTTACCAGTGGAGGGATCAACAAACTGGAGGCATACAAACGGCTATTAATTCCTGAAGTGTGGTTTTGGGAAGATGCCGTTTTAGAAGTTTATCACCTGCGGAAAGAGGGCAACGCGCTTGATTATGAGAGGATTTCTAATAGTGAAGAGGTCAGAGGGATCGATCTGGATTTGTTGTTACGCTGCATTAATATGGTAAATCATGTTGATGCAATCAAGACTTTTCAACAGGCGCTTTTGAAGATGGTTCCATCTGAAAATCAAATTTAGTATGGTAAGTAGCAAGTGCTTCCCAATCAAGTACATCCTCTAACAATGCTTGATAGCCTAAGGTGTTGGGGTGAAGACCATCTTCGCTGAGGCGGTTGAGTCGCCAAGCTTCGCCACGTTTCATCCATTGCTCAAAAGTATCTAGGTAGGGAATCTGCCGTTTAGTGCAAGCCACTCTAGTAGCTTCTTTGTAGCGATACTGATCGGCGTGATTGTAGTATAAGCAATCTAGAAAAGGCATCTTGGTTTCATCTACTGGAACCATGCCCACAAATAATACAGGACAAAGTTGTTGAGCCAGATCTAATAAAGAAGCAATTTCTAATTCAAATTCAGCAAAATCTGTATAATTTCGTCCATCAGGACGAGATAACCGTGCCGAATCATTTCCCCCTACAGATAAAATAATCAGATCAGGAACACGATTTCGCAGTTCACCTCGATGGCGAAATTCAACTTCTAGCCTTTTTGCTACTTGTTGTGTGCGATCGCCTCTTACCCCTAAATTATAAAGAACATGACCAACATTATCCGGCAACATCCACCAGCGCCGTAGTTGTTCAACCCAACCCCCCTTTTCTGGATCGCCAAATCCATAAACTAAGCTATCCCCCAGTGCGAGGATCTTCAAAGGCTGACGATGGTTTGATTTTACAGACAGCTGCATTGAGGAAGGAAGCTCGAATGTTTGCATGTTAAATAAAAACTATAATTTATATCTCTACAAGAGTCTATACATTTCTATACCATTAAAGGTCAGACATTAAAAATTCATCTAATAACTAAACTGTCTTCCTCAGAATTTCATCAAAACAGAACAAAGATATTTGCGATCGCAGACAAATTGACTTAGATTTTTGCTTAGGAGGCGTTGACTAAGTAGGGAACTGGTGCATCTTTTTGAGGCCAATTCCGTGAAAAAAAGCGAACTAACAAAGGAAGTGATACCAGCATCAGTAAAATTCCCAACCACCAGCCAGAACGTAATTGTTCTAAACTGTTAGCAGCCGAGGTAGTCTTGGGACTAGCTAAAAGCCCCATTGACACAGCTAGTAGATTGTTCAATGCATGACAGGCGATCGGTACAATTAAAGTCCGGGTT
>JBBSOP010000499.1:0-4046 GCA_038259655.1 Chroococcales cyanobacterium | reverse complement strand
TTAACCACGGGATTATGTGATTACTTCGCTCCGTTATCACTGCGCTCGTAATGACGATTTAAGGGGTCTATAACGCCTGAAACCCTTTCAGATAGTACTTGTGTGTACACCGTAGCCCCTGCAAGGAGGAGCCACTGCGTTGCGCGGGTTCCCCGCGTTGTAGCAAGTGGCGTAGAGGCTTTAAAACCTTAGCTTTTCGTTTGTGGTTTAGTCTATTTAAGCCCCTCTCCGCGTCGGAGAGGGGTTGGGGTGAGGTTCATCGAATTCACGTTAATTTAACTTGAAGCACTAGTGTAAAACCGTAAAGCAAACCGCCAAAACCAAGTAGAAATTAAAAATAGCACCAAGGACAAGATTGCTGCACCTATTGACCAAGTTATTTGACTACGACCTAGCATAGCTTCTGCTGGTATGGTAGTTAAAAAAGCTACTGGCACTACAAAGGTAAAGAAAAAACGATAAGCTGTAGGATACGCCACCATTGGATATCTGCCAGCTTCCAATAAACCCCGTAGTACCTCGGTGACATTGTATATTTTTACAAACCAGATGCTAGTTGCTCCTAGCATGAACCACAAACTATAAAGAATTACTAAACCAAATAACAAAGGTACTGCACTAAATAAATAGTTCCTGATTTCCAAGCCCAACCTTTGACCTGCGTACCCAATTATAAAACTACCAAAAATCAAATCAGGTATTCCCCAAGGCGAAAGGGTATGAGTAGAAAGCCAAAACTGACTGCGGATAGGTTTGAGTAGCACAAAGTCCAAAGTGCCTTCCTGGACATGGCGGACAATCCGATTCAGGTTGGGAGCCAAAAAGGTGGCAGAAAAGCCTTGCAGCAAGGTAAAAATTCCCAGAACAATCAAAGCTGCTTCCCATGACCAGCCAGTAAAAGTATAGCCAGTACGGTAAAACAAAAATAGTCCAAATAAACTACCTACCAGATTACCCAAGCTGGTAAAAGCAGCTATGACGAAATTGATGCGATACTCCATCTCCGCTGCTATGGCGGTACTCCAAAATATTCCTAGTACTTTCCAATATCTTTGCATTTTGTATCTGTAATAGGGGCTAGGTACTAGGGACTAGGGAAATTCTTTTTTAATACCCAGTCCCTTTAAACAAAATAAATTTACATAAACTTAATAATATTAATCATTTGGAAAAATTGCTGAACGTTAAGATGTTGGATGCATATTCTTTACAATGTGAGATGCTATGCATTTTGACTTACCACAGCTGATTAAATCACTAGGCTATTTTGGGGTTTGGGGGATTATCTTTGCTGAATCTGGCTTACTGATTGGGTTTTTTCTGCCAGGAGATAGTTTACTGTTCACAGCCGGATTTGTGGCATCTCAAAATTTACTGAATATTTGGGTTCTAATTATTGGTGCTTTTATTTGTGCTGTCCTAGGTGATAATGTTGGCTATATTACAGGTCACAAATTTGGTAGAAAATTATTTCAGAAGGAAGATTCATGGTTATTCCATAAAAAACATGTGGTTAAAACCCAGAAATTTTATCAACAACATGGCAAAAAAACGATTGTTTTAGCTAGGTTTGTGCCGATTGTCAGGACTTTTGCCCCAATTGTAGCTGGACTTGGTGCAATGCACTATCGGACGTTTATGTTTTACAACTTAATCGGCGGCTTATGTTGGACGTTTGGAATTACTTTGTTAGGGTTTTTCTTAGGAAAAACTTTGCCAGCGGAACAGTTAGATAAGTATTTATTACCGATTATTGGATTAATTATAGTTGTTTCTTTATTACCATCGATTGTTCATTTAATTCAAGAATTTAGGAGACCATTTATAAAGTAAATCTTTAAGCGACTAGACGACGTAGCATAATGCGAGTCATAACGGCATATTTGGCATGATAATACTAAAACGCTTCTCCTAACAGCTTGATGGGGTAACTCTGAGCGAAGGAAGTAACATGATTAAATATGAGAGATTATGGAAGCAAACAGACCATGATTATTAAAGAAGAAATTACCATTAAAGTCCCTTCTGAAGTAGCAGAGGCATACCGTAATGCTACCGAAGAAGAACGCTCACAAATTGAAGCCCGAATGGCAGTGTTACTAAAGTCTTCAATGACTTGCAGGCAAGAAGCCGTTACCAAGCTCAGGCAGACAATGGATGACATTGGCACACAAGCTATACAAAGGGGTTTAACGCCAGAGATTTTGGAGTCAATCTTAAATGATGAGGTATTGAGATTATGACTATTCAAGAATTTTTAGCTATGTTGTAATTAAGTATAATATTTAACTAAATTTAACTAATTATCGGTAATTTATGGCTAGATTATCTAACGAATTACAACGCTACTTTTTTGAAGAAGAAAGACCATCAAATGTAAGTTTAGCGGAGATTTTATTACTAGCAAAAGAAAGAATTTTTGGGTTTTTGCTGGTTATTTTATCTCTACCTTCAGCTTTACCGATTCCTGCACCTGGGTACTCGGTTCCTTTTGGAATTTTGATTTTTCTCTTGGCGGTACAGTTGATAGTTGGTGCTAAAACTCCTTGGCTACCGCAGAAAATGATGAATCATCCTATCAAACTCACAACAGTCCAAGGGTTTTTGAAGAAAGGACTTCCTTGGTTGCGAAGAATTGAAGCGATCGCTCGTCCTCGTTTAAGCTATATCTGTACTACTTTACCAGGAAGAATCACCATTGGTAGTGCGATCGCTCTTATGGCAATTTCGATGATGATTCCCATCCCGGGAACTAATACCTTACCAGCAATGGGTGTTTTTGTAACTGGCTTTGGCTTACTAGAAGATGATGGAGCTATTAGCTTAGGTGGTTTAGTTTTGTGTTTAATGGGAGCAATTTTAACCGTTTCAATTTTGTTTGCCGTAATCTGGGGTGGTTCTAGTATTCTTGATCTCATTAAAACTTGGCTGGGTCGTTAATCTTCAAAAATACTACTGGAGATCAATGACATGAAAACACTAGAGGTTGATAATACCGTCATGAATTTATTTGATACCAACCTCTATCTGTTTGTAGAAAACCTTGTATTCTTCCTAGTTGCCACAGCTTTTTTAGTTGTTGTTGGTTGGGCATGGAGGAATGCCAAGCCTTTCAGCTTACCAAAACCGTTACCAGGTTGGTTTAAAATCTGGTTTGGCACTGTGCAACTGTTGGGAGTATTAGTGCCGTTAGTAGTAATGCTGTTGTGGGGTGTGTTTTGGGGTTACACTTCCGTCTTAACAGTCTTGGGTTGGTACTTTGTGATGTTAGGGTTGCAAATTATCTCGGAGGTTGTCACCCTCAGACAAATTCAAAATGTAGTATGGGTGATGGTTCCCTATTTATACTTGCCTTACCGCTTCTGGCAATTATATGAAGGGTTGACAATTTTGGGTTCTACCAACGAATTGCTGTGGATTCGCTATTTACTAATTTTAGAAATTGTTCTGTGGGCTGGGAACTACGCCTTAGATTTATCACAGCTACCAAGACTACTGCGTTGGGAATTTCCAGAAAACCCAGACATGAATTTGAATTAACGTGAAGAAACTACACAAAAGCTGATAGCGTCAAAAAAGGAAAAGATTTTGTGGACGTTATAGCTTGAAAACCCGTTCTAATTACTGGCAACTACTGCCCTATATTCGACCCCAGTGGCAAAATATTACCAAGGGATGTGTTGGCATCTTGGGATATGTTTTGGCAACACTAGGGCTAATTTATCTTGCGGGTAAATTGGCAGCCCCCTTTGGACAAGGTAATGTAGTAGCGATCGCTCAATTAGCTGCAATTCTCGGCTTAGTGTTTCTTGTACGCGGCTTTTTTCAATCTGTGCAAGATATATACATGGCGAAAAGTGCTTTAAGAGTTGCTTTTACTCTGCGTAAGCAAGTTTACAGCCACTTACAAAAACTCAATCTCAGCTTTTTTGAAACAGCCAAAGCAGGTGATTTATCTTACCGCCTCACAGAAGATATTGATCGTGTTGGCGAAGTTATCAATAAACTGTTTCACGATTTTATACCTTGTGTTTTGCAGTTGGTGG
>JBBSOP010000498.1:0-4048 GCA_038259655.1 Chroococcales cyanobacterium | reverse complement strand
TACAGACGCGATTAATCGCGTCTCTACTCCTAACTCCTAACTCTATTATTGAGTAGGCTGTTTTCCAGGGGCTGATGATGAGTTTTCTCGTTGTTGTAGGGCTGCTTGAATACGGGGTAATTCTAAGAATTTTTTCGTATCAGACAGTAAGCGATCGCCCCAAAGATTTTGCTTGAGGAAGTCCAAATCGCCATAACGCCCATCGATGCGGAGTGCAGATTCTCCCATTTTTAGAGCTTGTTGACGATCGCCTTTGCTATAAAGTCCTACTGCCAATGCTAACAATGGTTCTGCGGCTTGTTTGTCAATACTAACAGCACTTTGCCATTGCTTAATCGCTCCTTGAGTGTCACCCTGCTCATATTTGATTAAGCCAATATTGTTAATCGCCGGCCAGAATTTTTGATCTTGAGATACGGCTTTAGTATACTGAGCGATCGCATCGGGCAATCTATTCAGCATATAGTAAGCATTACCCAAATCAAATAATCCATCAGGGTCATTAGGTTTTAACTGCAAACCCGCTTGGTAATTGCTAATAGCTGCTTGATATTTTTGCTGTTGAAAATTAGCTGAACCCAAAGCAAATAAAACGTCGGGATTTTTAGGATTGAGTGATTGTGCCTTTTTCAAGGCAGTGATCGCCCCATCAAAATCTTTGGTTTGCAGTTGCAAACCACCCAACAAAAACCATACCTTATCATTCTGAGGAGCTAGTTGACTAGCCAGTCTAGCCCGTGGCAAAGCCAACTCAAATTGTTGAAATTGACCTAGTTGAGCCGCTTCTTGTGCTAAACTCAACCCCTGCTTCTCCAACTTTGTTGGATCTAATTGCAGTGTATGTGGTACGAGTGCCTGTGCATGAGCTGCTTTAGGCATACTCCACAAACTACAAGCAACTAAAAGAGAAATTAAACCAATATGTTTAGGCACACTACCGCCTCTTAGCCACAACTCAAAGAATCTTTCAGCTAGCTTAAACGATCTCCACTCTGCACGAACAGCAAAGTTGAAACTCATTAGCGCTGGCTGCATCAATCACCTTAACCTACTTCCACTATTGACATCACTATTGGCAAGAAATAAATTAACCAGTATGTAAGTAGTTGCACAAAATTAAGTAAATTTATTTTCAAAACAGAAGCGAACTCTAGTCAAGTGTTGAAATTTCGGTAAAAAACCGTACTTAAACCGAAGTTTGTTCTCTAGATGAGTTCCCTAGACTAGAATGAAAATAGAGGCAAAAATATAAGCTGCTGAGTGTCATTACTCAGTTGAGTATAATTATTATGGGATTCTTTGACTCTGACATAGTTCAGCAAGAAGCAAAACAGCTGTTTGAAGATTATCAAGCATTAATTCAGCTTGGAAACAACTACGGCAAATTTGACCGTGAGGGTAAAAAGCTATTTATTGATCAGATGGAAGCCATGATGGATCGCTATCGCGTTTTTATGAAGCGCTTCGAGCTATCAGAAGATTTCATGGCACAAATGACGATGGAGCAGCTCAAAACTCAGTTAGGTCAGTTTGGTGTCACTCCGCAACAGATGTTTGATCAAATGAATGGCACTCTAGAACGGATGAAAGCTGAACTAGAAAAACAGTCCTAATTAATTCTAGAATCTAGCTGTAAGATTTTTTGAGGGGGACGAGGAAACTCTCCCCCAACTCTGCTATTATCGGCAAATTTTCACCAAAGGCGACTATCCGGTGTCAGTAGTCAGTTGTTTTTTGCTATTGACCACTGACCACTAACCACTGACACAATCTATTACGATTTAGGACGAGAAAATTGGGAAGGTGATTTGAATTTTTCCGCTGGCACATTCTTCAATGCCTTCTGCATAAAATCGCGCCAGATGGGAGCCACCATCCCACCACCAGTAGCACTACCAGCCAATTGTCTGTTATCGTCCCTACCTACCCAGATAGCTGTTGTTAACTGTGGTACAGTTCCAACAAACCAAATATCCTTTTCTGAGGAAGTTGTTCCCGTCTTACCAGCAACTGGACGGCCTAATGCTGCTCCTTTGCCAGTCCCTTCATTAACTACTGTTTGCATCACATCTATAATCGCTGCTGATGCCCAAGGATCGAGAACTAGTTGGGGTTTGGGGGTGTTATCTAGCAACACGTTACCACTACTATCGGTGACACGGGCGATGATTGTGGGCGGTGACTGCCAACCATAATTAGCAAAGGTCGCATAAGCACTAGCCATTTCCATAGGTGTAACACCAATAGCACCAAGCGGTAAAGAAGTTACAGGTGCCATCGGACTCATAATTCCTAAGGTACGGCAGGTTTCTATTACCCTGTTCATCCCAACAGCCTTGCCAATCTTAATCACAGGTATGTTGCGAGACTGCGCCAGGGCTGTGCGAATTGGCATTGGTCCCCTAAAACTACCATCATAGTTTCTGGGATAGTACCGATTATTACCGTCTTGATAACTGACTGGTGAATCTACCACTGTTGAATCTGGTGTATACTTGCCAGTGGCAAAAGCAGTATAGTAAACAAACGGTTTAAAAGAAGAACCTGGTTGACGTTGAGCTTGAATTGCCCGGTTAAATTCGCTGGTTTTAGGATCTACACCACCGACCAAAGCTTTGACAAAATGTGTACGTGGATCAATTGCTACCAAGGCCATTTGATTCTTGTATAATCCTTGACCTAGCAGTGTTTTGTGCCACTTGGCAACAGTTTCCTCTGCCATTGCTTGGAAGTTAGCTTCAACAGTAGTTTGTACCCGCATACCGCCTTTTAGCAGTGCTTCGCGCCCAAACTTTTTAGCCAACTCCTGCGCCACAGTATTAGTAACATAAGGTAGGGCGCTACCTTGAAAAGACCTAATTCTACCAAGCTTGATTTCTTGCTTTAAGGCATTATCATAGTCTTGCTGGCTAATCCAGTTCAATTCCAGCATCCGCCCCAGTACTTCTTTTTGTTTCTGTTTTGCCAGTTTCATACTGACAAACGGGCTAAATTCTTCTGGCGCTTGGATTAAACCAGCCATCATCGCTGACTCGCCCAAAGTTAAATATTCTGCTGACTTGTCAAAGTAACTGCGTGCTGCTGTTTGTACACCATAGTTATTATGACCCCAATAAACTTGATTGAGGTACATTTCTAATATTTGGTCTTTGCTAAGAATCTGTTCTAAGCGAATTGCCAGCACCCCCTCAGCTAACTTTCGGGTAAAAGCACGCTTTTGAGACAAAAACAGGTTTTTCACCAATTGCATGGTGATGGTAGAACCACCTTCCCGCACACCACCTGCTACCCAGTTGACAATTACAGCTCTGCCAACGCCACTAGGATTAATACCGTGGTGATCGTAGAAATGACCATCTTCGCTAGCTAATACTGCCCGTTTTAGATTCGGAGAAATTCTATCTAGGGATACGACTTCCCGGTTTGCTTCCCCGTGGATACGTGTTAATAGTTTGCCCTTGATGTCATAGATGTAAGTCGTTTCTGAGGGCAAAAAATTTCGTAGCTGTCTCACATCTGGCAAATTGCGGAAACTAATAGCTAAGCCGACTAGTCCTCCGGCTACAATAGAGCTTCCCAGCATCGTTATAGATAACAGAGTCCCGCCAGTTACCTGGCCTACTCCCTTTAAAAATTCAAACCTAGATGAAGACCGACGTTGTGGCTGCTTGTTTTCAAAAGTCCTAGACGACACGGCGATTCCACTTCCTCACTTGTAAATGTAAATGTAACTGTAATTAATTCAATTAAGCAAGACGGTTAATTTTTTGCAATTATATTAGTTTGGCAGATCACAGAACGGACAAATTGCCAGTGAATATAACCAACCTAACTTCTCAAGTAAAAAGCGTAGTTAAGAGCGAGTCTCCTAGTATGACGCAAAATTTTTCTTGGCTGCATCGCGGCATAGTAGAAATTTTCCCACAACCAACTGATACTGACAGTGAAAGTTTAGAGAAGCACTTAGAAACTACAAATCGACCTTTAAGGATCAAATTAGGTATTGACCCTACAGGAGCCGATATTCATCTTGGTCATAGCATACCAG
>JBBSOP010000497.1:0-4053 GCA_038259655.1 Chroococcales cyanobacterium | reverse complement strand
TTGGTAGCAGTACCGCCAAGACTATAATTCACTGCAAGGGCAATACTGGTGTCACCAATGCGACTGATGCGAAAATTGGCTGGGGAGTTGCCCACTTCAACAGCATTAGCATCGGTGGCTTTAATGCTGACTGTGTTGTTGATGACGGTAGGATTAGTATTCAATGCCCACAATTCTCTGCCGTGGATATTATCGTCAGCAGAAAAATAAAGGATGCCGTCAACGTTGGTCAATTCAGAGGGATAGAAACCATCAGCCCCAGGTATGTTATCTTTGACCAAAACAGTATTTTCTGTGGTACCATCACTTGCCCACAATTCTCCACCGTGGATACCGTCGTCAGCAGTGAAATAAAGGATGCCGTTAACGTTGGTTAGTTCGGGTTGAGATATGTAAAGGTCTGAATTAAAGGAAGGAACTGAAGCCCTAGACCCAGCATTAATGTCTTTAACCAAGACAGTACCCTCTTCTGTGCCATCACTTTTCCACAACTCATAACCAAGGGTGTCATCATAAGCGTTGAAATAGATAATGTTACCAATGTTAGTTGGTAAAACAGAGTTATTCGAGGCAAATCCCAATGGTGGATTGATATCTTTGACTATAACAGTGCCAGCCTCTGTACCATCACTCTTCCACAACTTATAGATGAAGTCACCTTCTTCATTTTCTATAGTGTAAATACTAAAATAAATAGTACCATTAGCGTTAATCAGTGAATCAATACCACTGTATCTATTATCCAGCCTAAAATCTTTGACTAAGACAGTGCCTTGTTGAGTCCCATCACTTTCCCACAATTGCACCATCCTACTAACATTATAAGCAGCGAAATAGAGGTTGCCGTTAACATTTGTCAGGCTGCCAAAATCATATTCACTAAGAGCATTATAATCAAAGTTCCCTACTAAAACAGTGCCAGCCTCCGTGCCATCACTCTGCCATAATTTGTTATTGACGGTACCATCCTCAGCAGTGAAATAGAGGATGCCGTTGACGTTGGTGAAATGATAATCAAACCCGAAGTGATTACCAGGATAGATATCTTTTAGCAGAACAGTGCCAGCCTTTGTGCCATCGCTCTTCCATACCTCATCCCCGTGAATGCCATCATTGGCAGCGAAATATAAGGTGCCATTGATATTAATTAGTTGTTGCGAAGAGTTACTGTCATAATTGGGAGTGGAAGTGGAATCACTAGAGCCAGGGTTAATGTCTTTCACTAAGTATGGTTTAGCCATCACTGCTCCATAGAGTAGTTGGGTGTTTTCACTGACGATTATCTCACTTTTGGAAAAATCATTAAGGCTCAATTAATCGGCAACGCCTAAAAGCGTAGGAGTATTGTTGCAACTCTTAATGTTTTAGCTACTAGTTTCCCACCTACACCTTGGTAGACTGAACTTTATACAAATCAATTATTGCTGTCTGCTGCGCCTTGTGAGAGCATTACCTTTGGCTTTCTGATGTACTGCAAGATATATTAAAGACAAAAGAGCAATTAAGACATGGTAGATTCCCTCAAAAAACCAGGCTTTGAAGAAATACGGCCAGGAATTAAAGTTCCGGCACGAGAAACCCTATTAACACCCCGGTTTTACACTACCGATTTTGACGAAATGGCACGGATGGACATTTCTGTCAATGAAGACGAGTTAATAGCCATCTTAGAAGAGTTTCGTGTTGACTATAACCGCCATCACTTTGTTCGGGATGCCGAGTTTGAACAATCCTGGGATCACATTGATGGGGAAACTCGCAAATTATTTGTAGAATTTTTAGAACGCTCTTGTACAGCGGAGTTTTCCGGGTTTTTGCTGTATAAAGAACTCGGCCGTCGTTTGAAGGACAAAAGCCCTCTTGTGGCAGAGTGCTTTAATTTGATGTCACGGGATGAAGCCCGTCATGCTGGCTTTTTAAACAAAGCACTGTCAGATTTCAATCTGTCTTTAGATTTAGGGTTTTTGACAAAGAGCCGCAGCTACACTTTCTTTAAACCGAAATTTATCTTCTATGCTACTTATCTTTCAGAGAAGATTGGTTATTGGCGGTATATTACCATTTATCGTCATCTAGAAGCACATCCCGAAGATAGAGTTTATCCAATTTTCCGGTTCTTTGAAAACTGGTGTCAGGATGAAAATCGTCACGGAGATTTCTTTGATGCGATCATGAAATCTCAGCCACAAATGCTGAATGATTGGAAAGCTAGGCTGTGGAGTCGCTTCTTTTTATTGTCGGTATTTGCCACGATGTATCTTAATGACATCCAACGCAAAGACTTTTATGCCTGTCTGGGATTAGATGCACGAGAGTACGACATTCATGTAATTAAGAAGACTAATGAAACCGCAGGTAGAGTCTTCCCACTGATGTTGGATGTAGAAAATCCAGAGTTTTATCAGCGGTTGGATGTTTGTATCCAGAATAACGAAAAATTGAGTGCGATCGCTAACTCCAACACTCCCAAATTCCTGCAATTCTTCCAGAAGCTACCAATTTACGTCTCTCACGGCTGGCAATTACTGCGGCTGTATTTGATGAAGCCAATTGATGCTGCTACTGCTCAAGGTGCAGCTCGCTAGATTGTAAAATTTGTGCAAAAGCTTGAGTGGTTCTGTAAACAACAGAACCACTTTTTTTAAGAACTAAAGTCCTGACTACGAACGCTTACTGCTAAAAAAAAAGACCCCCGGTAGCTAGCCGAGGGATTCTGCAAGTCGGTATTGTCGCATAAAGACATTCGCGAATCTCACCATACCAAGCCGAAAATTATAAAAGTTGCCAAATTGCCAAATTAATTTTTTGTAGCCTTTTAGTATGTGTGCTAAGGGTTGCAATTTTTTGATGACTCTGTTTATAGAAATAGTTTAAGCAAAATTGCTTATTGACAAAATTCTGATCTTCTTAATTTATTTGGAACGACTAACACAATATGTAGATATTCAACCATCAAACCGAAAGCACGTTTAAGATCTAAGTAAAGAAATATCTCGTAGCTTACGTGCATGAAACGCATCGTCTTGATTGCTGGCTTTGAATCGTTTAACGCTGACTTATATCGAAAAGCAGCAAAGTTCGCTAATTCTCGCTGTCCTGATTTAGATATTCGGGTATTTAGCGATCGCGATATTAGCAGTAAACGCACCGAGATAGAAGCAGCACTCAAAGACGCTGACGTGTTTTTTGGCAGCTTACTATTTGATTATGACCAAGTTGTGTGGTTGCGCGATCGCATTGCCCAAATTCCCATACGTCTTGTGTTCGAGTCAGCCTTGGAATTGATGAGTTTAACTAAATTGGGTGACTTTGCCATTGGCGACAAACCTAAAGGAATGCCTAAACCTGTTAAATTCATTCTCGATAAATTTAGCAACGGAAGAGAAGAAGATAAACTTGCTGGTTACATCAGCTTCTTAAAAATTGGTCCTAAACTCCTGAAATTTGTCCCAGTCCAAAAAGTCCAAGACTTACGCAACTGGTTAATTATCTATGGTTACTGGAATGCCGGTGGTTTAGAAAACGTCGCTTCATTATTCTGGATACTGGCAGAAAAATACCTGGGGTTAAAAGTTGGCGATATTCCCCCACCAGTCGAAACCCCAAATATGGGATTACTTCATCCCGACTATCCAGGTTTTTTTGAATCGCCAAAAGCATACCTGGAATGGTATCAGAAACAGGGCAGGGGGCAGGGGGCAGGGGGCATGGGAAACATGACCTCACCAGTTATCGGGATTCTGCTTTACCGTAAACACGTCATCACCAAACAGCCTTACATTCCCCAAATGATTCGCTGTTTTGAATCAGCGGGTTTGATACCTTTGCCCATCTTTATTAACGGTGTCGAAGGCCATGTCGCGGTACGAGATTGGATGACGACTGAGTATGAAATTCAGCAACGACAACTAGGTAATATTGAAACTCCCTCACTATCTAGTGAAGCAGTAAAAGTAGAGGCGATCGTTTCTACAATTGGTTTTCCTCTCGTGGGTGGCCCGGCTGGTTCAATGGAAGCAGGACGACAAATAGAAGTAGCAAAGCGTATCCTGA
>JBBSOP010000496.1:0-4053 GCA_038259655.1 Chroococcales cyanobacterium | reverse complement strand
TTTGATGGCGATCGCACACCCATTCGATACATCGGGGAATATCTAAAAATCGAATTTTCTCTTCTAAAAATAAAGCTACAGCTTGTTCATTAGCGGCATTTAGCACAGCTGGCATCGAACCGCCAGCTTTACCCACGGCATAAGCTAACTGCATACAAGGATACTTTTGATGATCTGGTTCACGGAAGGTTAAATTACCAGCTTTGACTAAATCCAATCTTTCCCAGTCGGTGTAGATGCGTTCAGGCCAAGATAAAGCATAAAGCAAGGGTAAACGCATATCAGGCCAACCAAGTTGGGCTAAAACTGAGGTATCTTGCAGTTCTATTAGGGAGTGAATAATGCTTTGGGGATGAATGACAATTTCAATATCGTTGTAATCTAACCCAAACAGAAAGTGAGCTTCAATCACTTCCAATCCTTTATTCATCAAAGTAGCAGAGTCTACGGTGATTTTACGCCCCATTGACCAATTTGGATGCTTCAGGGCATCGGCAACTGTTACTTGCGCTAACTTTTCTACATCCCAGTCTCGAAAAGCCCCACCAGAGGCAGTGAGTAAAATCCGCCGTAAGCCGCCTGGAGGAACACCTTGGAGGCACTGAAATATTGCCGAATGTTCAGAATCGGCTGGTAAAAGTTTTACCCCATGTTTTTCGACTAAAGGTAGAACTACAGGAGCGCCAGCAATTAAAGTTTCTTTGTTTGCAAGGGCAATATCTTTACCAGCTTCAATAGCCGCGATCGTTGGGAGTAACCCAGCACAACCAACTATACCCGTGACAACTGTTTCGGCATCACCATAACGAGCGACTTCAATAACTCCAGCATCACCTGCCAGTAGAATCGGTTGGGGATCAAGATCTTTAATAGCTTCTTGGAGTGCTGGCAATTTTTCTTGCGAACAAATCGCTGCTATACTCGGTCGAAATTGTCGAATTTGAGCAGCCAACATTTCCACATTATTTCCAGCTGCCAATCCCACAATCCGAAATTGATCTGGGTACTGAGTCACAATATCTAAAGTCTGAGTACCGATTGAGCCAGTGGAACCAACAAGAGTAATCGCTTTCACAATTGCTTAAGGATTTACAGACAACTCCCACTATAAATTGCTGAGGACTCCTTCGGGATCAAAAGTTTGGTGAAGTGATCAAGTAAATATAAAAACTCTACCCACCAGAGGATAGAGTTTTGTCAGTGGTCAGTTGTCAATAATCAGTAGCCAAAAACAACTGACAGCTGAATCCTTAAAGAAGTCGGCGATCTAACTTTTTACTTTTTATTTGCAATTAACTTGTGGTCTTTCTCTTGCATTTCTAAAAGTTCTGGAACGGTGACAAAACTATAGCCCTGCTTCCGAAAATCAGCAATAATTTCTGGTAAAGCTTGGACGGTTTTGGCACGATTGCCGCCTCCATCATGCATTAATACAATTCCACCAGGTTTAGCCAGCTTAAATACGTTATTGATTAACTTGGGTACATTAAGACGCGAGTAGTCCAATGAATCAGAAGACCACATGATGATTGCATACTTACTACTTCTAGCGTAGGCTGCTACGCCATTATGCATAATACCTCCAGGTGGTCGAAATAAATTGGTTTTAACACCTGTAGTTTTATAAATCAGGTTTGTTGTATTGTCAACTTCATAGGCAGCCGCTTGTTGATTCATGTAATGATACCAGTGATGCCAAGTGTGGTTGCCAATAGCATGACCTTCAGCTATCACTCGCTTTGCTAAGTCTGGATAATTCTTGACGTTCTGCCCTACGACAAAAAACGTACCTTTAATATTATTTTCTTTAAGAATATTTAATACTTGCGCTGTACTCTCAGGCCAAGGTCCATCATCAAAGGTCAGAGCTATTACTTTTTGACCTTGACTAAGTTTTGCTGAATCAATAGTTACCCCTTGAAAGCGGGGTGCGACAGCATAAGAAAGACCTTTTATTTTGGCCTCTTGCTGCCAACTTGTGAGCATTGCTGCCTTTAATCCTTCAATACGTTGCTGAGTTCCTACTCTCGTAGCCGTGTTGTTTACATTTATACTTTGTCCACTTTGGGCTTCAGAGGCATTTGGCTTGATCAGCATCATCAAACCAACACTCAAACTCGCACTTAAACCTAGCAGCGCAATTAATATTCCTTGTGGCCAAAAAAACGACTTATTGTTTTCCACTTCATAACTCCCTTCAAGGTCGAACCAGTGGTTATGGTTCTGACGGTAATTTATAACAAGTTTTTCTTAATATTTAGATACCTAGATTTTTTCGGATAATCTTAAATTTTGGAATATATATTCACAGAAATTAAGAAATCTAGGCTATAGCTTATAAAGCTTTAATTGCAAGTTACGATATCTAGTTTTGGATAATCAACCTATAAGTTCTTATACTTGATTAAGTTCCATTCTACTGCTTAGTACCATTGCTTCCTTTTTAAGAAAAAGTTAAGTTTCAGCTTCAAAAATCCCGTTGTCTGCGTTCTATAAAGCAAGTAGACGGCAATCATATAAATATAGTTTCCCATTGCCAAGGGGCTTTTAGTAGTTAATCTATATACTTTTTGCTGATTAATTTATTTAAAACAATCTTATGGGCTGCTCAGCTTCGACTTTAAAGCTGATAGTTCAGTTATTAAGTACCTACGGTTAATTTCACATGCTAGTGGCTTTTCGCCTACTACTGTTATTCCCCAACAAAAAGGGACTATTACCTAATTAATATAAGAATTTTAGATAAATAGTTACAGTATAACTACGGAATTTAATTGCTGTATTACAACTTAGAAATCCTAATTAGGTTTGCTGAGAATTTATTCGGTTTTTTTTTGTAGTTTTTAATACCAAAAAAATAATTTTACTGGAGTCAGAATACGCGATCGCACTCATATACTAATAACAATTGAGCTTGGCTGAAATTTTATTTTCGCCAGACTACTAATATTACTCCTAATACAATCAAGCTCAATCCCATTAGGCGGATAAAAGGATTAGATTCTTTAAATATTTAAATTCATGAGCCTGAGTTATGGCGGTTTTCTTATGAATGAAATATACCACTCTAGCATTGATGACAAGTTAAGGAAAAGGAGAAATTGTCAAGGGTGGTATTTGCAGAGGTCAAAAATAGTGGGAAACTCAATCATTCCAAGTAATTGAGCGATTGAGACCAGCCATGACCACCAGCAAGAAAACCAACAGAGACCACGCAAAAAAGAAACAGCGACCAATGGTGGAAGATGAAGTAATAGCCGAGCAATTGTCAAGATTACTGACACCAGCGATTACAAATCAAGAAAATTACTACCGAAAATTAGGACTCAGAGAAAGGATACTGAATTTACCATTGATGATGGCTGCGGTATTAACCTTATTATGGAGAGACGTAGCCGGAGTCAGGGAACTGACAAGGATATTAGCTAGAGATGGTTTTCTGTGGTGTAATCCCACAAAAGTTAGTCAACAAGCTGTATCACAGAGATTTTTGACATTTCCATCGGAGCTATTCGAGAAAGTATTTAAAGATTTATTACCTAGTTTAAGAACAGGTTGGCACAGTAGAAATAAACGTCCCTTGCCAGAAAGTATTCATAGACCCTCATGTTTTACCCCCTTATGTAGTAGATGTAGTAGCAGATTTATATCGGCGACGTTGGCGGATTGAAGATGCCTTTAATACAGTAAAAAGACTCTTGGGTTTAAGTTATTTATGGACGGGTTCAATTAATGGAATTCAGCTACAAATTTGGGCGACATGGTTATTTTATGCTGTTTTAGTAGATTTAGGTGATGCCGTAGCGGATGAACTTTCTCTGCCCTTTGATGACATCTCATTAGAAATGATTTATCGTGGTCTTTATCATTTTACGATGGCTCATCAAAAAGGTAAGGCAACAGATCCTATTAAGTATTTTGCTGACCCTCAAAATCGAGATTTAGGCATTATTAAACAGCAGCGAAAACCAAATGTTAGATTAATTGTCGCACCTTTTCCTGATCTTCAACGAGGGTCTGACCAGTTTTTCTTTAACAATTCTCTCAAAGCCT
>JBBSOP010000495.1:0-4070 GCA_038259655.1 Chroococcales cyanobacterium | reverse complement strand
ACCCTGGTAGTGCTGAGATCACGACCTGGATGTTACGCAACGTGGTAGAAAATGGCACTGGTGCTGCCGCCCAATTAGGTAGTCGACCTGTAGCCGGGAAGACTGGCACATCAGATGAAGCCCGCGATTTATGGTTTATTGGCTATATTCCTCAACTAGTCACAGGGGTTTGGCTGGGTAACGATGACAACCGTCCCACTGCGGGAAGCAGTGGTAGTGCTGCTTACACCTGGAATGAATTTATGGAAAAAGCAGTAGAGGGAATGCCTATAGAAAAGTTCCCCAAAAGACCAAAATTAGAGGGTCGCAAAGGCAGCATTAAGGCTAAACCTGTCAAACCCAAAAAAATCCTTAATCGCTCCCTTTCCTCAGACGATGATAGTGAGGCAAATTCTGATAATTCCGATGATAACGGTTCATCTAGAAGTAGAAGAAGTAGAAGACGTTACCAACAAAACAACGATACGCCTTCAGAGTCACCTAGAAGACGGCGACGTTATCGTAGACAAACATCAAGTTCTAGTGAATCTAGTTCTGGGAGTAGCAGAACTAGACAAGTGGAATCAAAATCGCCTTCAAGATCTCGGAGTTCTTCATCTGCTGAAAACAAGAGTTCTGATTCATCATCACAACCTTCGTGGCGCGATAGACTCAGGCCTGGTCAATAGAGTTTTGTCAGTTGTCAACTAACTACTGATAACTGACAACATGAGTAATGAGTAATGAGTAATGAGGTAGCAACTGACAACTGACAACTGACTATTGACCCTCGTGTAATTAAATTCATCACGCGATCGCATATTATGAGTTACAAGTTATGAGTTATAAGTTATAAATTATGAGTTTTATTTCTAACTCCTAATTTTATTACCCGTATTAAATCGTGAATCTACGCCGCCTGATTCCAATTTTTGATAACTCTGTCTCTAGCTGGGCGTTAGAGGCGCGGTTGCTGCGCTGGTTAACATTGATTTGGCTGTTTGTCGGCTTGATTATGCTATTTTCAGCATCCTATGTTGTTGCTGATGCACGTCAAGGCGACGGACTGTATTACTTTAAGCGTCAAATCTTGTGGGTTTTAGTTTCCTTAGTCGGATTCAACATTATTGTTAATCTCCCCTTACGGAAAATTTTGGGGGTATCTCATTGGTTTTTAGCACTGTTTTTGGTATTAATTTTCGTTACCCTGATTCCAGGATTAGGTAAGAAAGCTTTTGATGCAGCGCGCTGGATAGCAATCGGGCCAGTGCCAATTCAACCTTCAGAATTAATTAAACCCTTTTTGGTACTGCAAAGTGCGCGACTGTTTGGACAGTGGGAACGGCTGACTTGGCGAGTTCGCTTCACTTGGTTGGGTATATTTTGTTTAGTACTTTTAGGCATTCTCGCCCAGCCTAACTTGAGTACAACAGCACTCTGCGGTATGACTATTTGGCTCATTGCCTTAGCCGCTGGATTGCCTTACAAATATTTGGGAGGAACAGCCTTCGGTGGCATACTATTAGCAACACTCAGTATTAGTATTAAAGAATATCAGCGCAAACGGGTGATGTCATTTCTTAATCCTTGGGCGGATGCTACAGGTGATGGCTACCAGCTAGTACAAAGTTTACTAGCAGTAGGTTCTGGTAAAACCTGGGGGGCTGGATATGGACTTTCCCAACAAAAGCTGTTTTATTTGCCAATTCAAGACACTGACTTTATTTTTGCCGTCTTTGCAGAAGAATTTGGATTTGTTGGCAGCGTGGCGTTATTGATACTCTTAGCTTTATTTGCCACTTTAGGATTAATCGTGGCACTAAAAGCAAAGAACCCAGTAAATCGACTAGTTGCGATCGGTGTGACAATTTTAATGGTAGGACAATCATTGCTGCATATTGGTGTGGCGACAGGTTCCTTACCAACAACAGGCTTACCCTTGCCTATGTTTAGTTATGGTGGCAATTCTATGATTGCCAGCTTGATAGCTGCTGGGTTGTTAATTCGGGTAGCCCGCGAGAGTAGTGAAGCAGAAGTAGTACCATTACGAAGAGCCGGTGACAATAAGCCTCAACGCCGGATATTCCAGAAAACTAAACGTTGATTATGGCAAGTTTGTCATGAATAGTACTCTTTCAAGTTCGTTTTAAGGATTTGTAGCAAGAAGTTGACGGAAGATGCAAAACATCAAAAGTGGATGCTTCCTAACAAAAACCATAATTTTAGCAAGATTAAAATATTTTTCGCAAGAAATGAAAAGATAAAAGAAAAACCTGATTAACGATTCTAAAATATTTTATTTTGAGGGTAGAAAGTTAACTTCCAAAGATTATGTTATTTTAATTCCAACATACTCAAGAGATGCTTTTGAGCAAAATAACCTTGTCATAGCAGTCCTATTGAAGTTATTCACTATTCATAAAATTTGTCTGGAGCCAATATTGGCTGTATAACCACTGTAGATATGTCGTTAATAGTCATATCTATAACTATGACTATTAAATGAATTAACCATTGATAGAGGTAGAGTATATATCATTGACCTTTGGGTAGATTATGCAAAACCTCTAAAGTTGTATAGTTTAGATTAAATATCATACAACTCATCACAATACCTCATGCTAAATCAGTAATTTTCTACCACTTCAACATCCGAAATCCTGATGCAGTTCTATTTAATTTGTTAATTTGTTTTTAGGTTCTCTGTAAGTTATGACATCCCCTGAGCCTCAAACTGATTTTGGAGAAAATCTTCCACAAACCTCTTATGAGCCACCTCCCAAAAAACGGCGGTGGCTTCGGTTATTGTTAGCCTCAATACTACTGGTAGGGGGTGGAACAGCTATAATTTGGCATTTACTCTCTCCTGCAAATCAACAACCTGCAACTAATAATGCTCAACCTCCAGGGGTACGAGTGAAGGTATCCCCAGTGCAAATTGGCACAATAGAAGATAGTACAGATTTTATTGCCAGCCTTGAGTCTCGACGTTCGGTGACTCTCCAGCCGAGAATTGAGGGACAAGTCACCCAAATATTTGTGAGATCAGGAGATCCAATTGCAGCAGGAGCAGCAGTTATTCAAGTAGATCCTAGACAGCAACAAGCAGCAGTCAGTAGTATCGATGCTGCGGCTCAAGCAGCTAGGGCGCAGTTGGAAAATGCTCGCGCTACTCTTAAATCCCTGGAAGCGGAACGATTATCCAACGTTGCTGATTTGCAATTGAATCAGCAAGACTACGAAAGATATGAGAACTTGGCCCAAGAAGGAGCCGTATCTCGACAGACTAAAGATCAATATGCCAATCGCCTGACCACAGCTAAAGTTAATCTTGGTGCAATTAATTCTAAGATTCAAGCACAACAAGCAACCATTTTGCAGGCGCAAAGAGACTTACAACAAGCTCAAGCAAATACCGAAGAGCAAGAAGTCCAACTTCAGTACTACAGAGTTACTGCTCCTTTTGCGGGTACAGTTGGCGATATCCCAGTGAAAATAGGTGACTTCGTTAATACTTCCACCCAGCTAGTTAGCATCACTCAGAACCGACCTTTAGAAGTCAAAATATCTGTGCCACTGGAGCGAGGGTCACAACTGCGTAAGGGAATGCCTGTGGAGATTATGAATACACAAGGTAAAACCATAGGTACTAGTAGAGTATTTTTCATTTCGCCGCTTGGCAGCAATAATACTCAATCGATATTAATCAAAGCACTTTTTAACAATTCCCAAAATCAGCTCCGGGCAGATCAATTAGTGCGAACTAGAGTGATTTGGAATCAGCGTCCTGGAGTCTTAATTCCAACTACAGCAGTCTCTCGCGTTGCTGGAGAAACTTTTGTCTATGTAGCACAAACAGAAAAATCTCCCAAAGGAGTTTCTCAACTTATAGCTCGGCAAAAGCCAGTGAAGTTAGGTGATATCAGAAACAATAATTATCAAGTTCTTGAAGGATTAAAGCCAGAAGACAAAATTGTCATCTCAGGACTCCTGAATCTTAAGGATGGCGTTCCCATTAGACTTGTCCATAAAAGATAAAAAGCTTACTGTGAAAGCGTTCTACCAACTATCACTGGGATGAAACACTAATT
>JBBSOP010000494.1:0-4084 GCA_038259655.1 Chroococcales cyanobacterium | reverse complement strand
ATCACTTGGAAAGAGATTTCTTGCATGAACGGTAAAACTGAAAAGTGTTCCCCAATCTGCCACTGACTAGTCACTTGTGCAGTGATATCACCAATAGACTTGTCCATAAGAAAGCATCCGTTCTCCGTGCAAAGGGGGTGTCAATAGCTTTCTTTGCCGTTGGTGGGGCTTTCCGTCTAACGCTAGCAGTGATTGCTGCCCTAATAAAGGCGATTTAACACCTGCTGCTTCACCAGAGTCCAACTGTTTGGGAGGAGTATTAAAAATTTGTTGAATTGCCTGGGGATTGCTAATAAATACTTGAGGAGTAGAATTTTGTCCCAGTCGGAGAGTAAATAAGTCTCCATAGCGTTTAGCACAATCTTCCATATATTCCAAAGGGCTAATTAGCCATTGGAGTGTCTGTAGCCAGGGGTGAGTTTGGGGGCCGTCAGGCAGTTTTTGTGTAGACATTTTTATGAGTCTCCCAATAATTGGAGCAAAACTGGTATTTCATGCAGCCATTAGATCTTAGAACATGGATGTAGGCGATCGCCTCATCAACAAATTAAGGTAAAAGGTAAAGTTTATTTACCTTTTATATTTGGCACTATTTTTGTAACCAAACTGACACCGAACCACCCGAACAAGAAAAATTTCCCCAACCATCATCATTTGTATAAACGATTTCTTGAATATGCTCTGTAGCATCGTAGAAAGCTGCATTGGGTCGGAACATATTCATCCACTTGTTCCCACCTTCGCCGTTGGTCATCACCACAGCCATTGCTCCCGGATGTTCGCTATCACCCAAGCGCGTCCAACCGATGGTATTGGGGTGATCAAAGTAATCGTGTTGGTCGCCAAAACCGTATTCTTGACGAGCTTTCAAAAACTTGTCAATTAGGAATCTGTGAGAGTAAAGGGTAACATCGCGTTCTTTATCGTGATATTGCACCCCGTAATAGTCTGCATAAAATACGCAAGGATAACCTTCATGGCGTAACAAAATTAATGCATACGCTAATGGTTTAAACCAAGGTTCAACAGGTGATTCTAGCGATTGACATGGTTGAGTATCATGATTTTCTACAAAAGTTACTGCTAGGGCTGGTTGTTCTTTAATTAAGGTTCTGTCAAAAATAGTCCGCATATCGAAACTACTGCCTTGGCGACTAGCTTGGTGAAACTTGAAATGTAGCGGTACATCAAATAAAGACATTAGTCCTTCAGTAGCAGCAAGGTAGCCATGTAAATCATCGACATTTTGAGACCAGTACTCACCACAGTTAAACAGTTCCCGCCCGCCAAAATGAACTCGCAAATGGTTGAGCCAATCGCGGAAAAATGATGAACGGATATGTTTGACAGCATCAATACGGAAACCATCTATGCCTGTGGTGTCAATAAACCAACGCCCCCAATACATCAACTCACCACGCACCAACTCATTACTCGAATCCAAATCATTGGCTAATAGGTAGTCATAGTTGCCGTGTTCGTAGTTAACTTCTGTCTCAAAATTTTTATCTTTGATGCGGTAGAGCTTATCTGAATTTTGAGTATCTGCGTTGTAAGACAATGAATCAAAGCACCACCAATGCCACTTCATACTGGAGTATTTATCTCCACGCCCAGGAAAATTGAACTTTGTATAAGCCCCAATTTCATACCAGTCGCTAATAGCACGGTTGCGATCATCCCAATCCATTTCTTGGGCAAAAATGCGTTCTATCTCATCTCCTCCATCTTTGTGGTTAAAAACTACATCAGCGTAGATTTGAATGCCCACACCTTGGGCTGTTTTAATGGCTTTGAGATATTCTTCCCGTGTGCCGTATTTTGTACGGACAGTACCTTTTTGATCAAACTCACCCAAATCAAACAAATCATAAACTGCGTATCCCACATCCCACGTTCCGCCGCTGCCTTTATAAGCTGGCGGTAGCCACAAGGCAGTAAAGCCTGCATTAGCTAGCTCATTGGCTGTTTTGTTTAAGTGGTTCCACAGGTTGTCCTCATTTGAGATGTACCAATGGAAATACTGCATTATTACACCATTGCTCATGCGATCGCCTTTTCCTGCTAAAAATCTTTAGTGTTAGGGTAAGTCGTTTTTCTCACACAATTAATACATCATCCAAATTTATTTATGTTTCAATAGCAACTTGGTAAAGTAAGTAATTGGGTATTGGGCATGGGGCATTGGGCATGGAAAGATAATAATTAGGCATATCCTGATTATTGACTAAGCAGTATTTCTTGAATTTTGGCTGGATTTAGTTGCTCGACATTGCTCAAAACTACTGCTGCACCTGCTATTTGGAGTGTTTCGGCGTATGCATCACGGCGCTGTGCTGTTTCTTGGACATGAGGCGGTAAAACTCCTACGCCAATCCAAGTCCGGTGAGGATTGATTTCTCGTGCTTTTGCTACTGTGTACATATCAGCTACTGTATCCCCCACATAGAGAATTACTGATAATTCATCTAGTTCATTCTCTAACTTCTGTACGGTAGCAAAAAGTCCTGTAGGGTCTGGTTTTCCTGGTGCATCTTCCATTGCAATTAACACTGGAGACTTTAAACCCAGACGTTTTTCTAAAACATAATTATCGGAACCACGGGTAGCGCCACTGAAAAATCCCCAAGCAATTCCGGCTTGTGTCAGTTGTTCTAAATAGCTAGCTTGTAATAATAAAGGTTCATTACAAATATAACCAGTGAAATTATCGGGGTCTGTACCTCGGTAACGGGATTGAAAAAACGACACAATGGTGTTGTAATCTAGTTGCACTTGTTCGCGGGGTTGTTCTTGCCCTGCAAAATAGCGATAAATTAATTCTTGGGAGGCTTCCCAATCGTTATTCCAAACACCTTCAGACTTTAATTGGTCAATTTCTAGGGGTGTCGGACGATAGGCTGCATTGGTAAAATACTCTACTGTATCTGCGATCGCTCGACGATAAGAACCGCTAACATCGCGTACAACACCATCAATATCGAAAATAACAATTGCTTTTTGAATCATTGGAGAATTGGGCATAGGGCATGGGGCATTGGGCATAGTAAAATTTGTGACCCATTTCTCATTACTTAGTCCCTAGTGTCTATTACCTATGGATTTTAGATAGGCATTGAGCTTGGGTAAAAGATTATCAAGGAGGGGTTTGAATTTGTTTATATGTTCGCTTGTTAATAGATTTCTAGCGTAGGCTAATCTCAACCAACTGATTGTTTCATACAAAGATCCTCTGGCAATCTTGACAAAACGTCGATTGTCTTGGTCATTGTACCTACCTCTCCCTTCAGCTATATTCGCACAAATACTATCAGCAGACCGCACAATTTGTTTACCCAATGTATCCTTAGTGAAATTATCCCATTCCTTCACAATCTGCCAAATTTCATTAGCTAACCTTTCAGAAAGTTTATAAACTTCCAAATCCTCAAAATCAGGTCTCCCCACAATACTTCCTTGATTTTAATCACCCCATACCTCATAATGCCCAACACCCAACGCCAAATGCCCAATGCCCAATGCCCTATTTCATTTAGTGAAGTATTGCGTTAAAATAAGCGATCGCAATCTTAGTAATTAATGCCCGGATATTCCCCGGAGGTGTGATTGACCAAATTTATTTTGAAAATTCTGTGGTTAGACGAAAACGTCGCCCTTGCAGTCGATCAAATTGTAGGCAAAGGCACAAGTCCTTTGACTAAGTATTTTTTCTGGCCTAGAAATGATGCTTGGGAAGAGTTAAAAAAGGAACTGGAGTCCAAACATTGGATTACTGATGTAGATCGCGTTGAGTTGCTTAATAAAGCAACCGAAGTGATTAACTACTGGCAAGAAGAAGGCAGAAATCGCCCAATGGCAGAAGCTCAGTTGAAGTTTCCCGAAGTTGCTTTTACAGGTAGTGCTTAATATTGCCTAATTAGCTTCCCCGCTGTTCTACAAGTTGCCACAGTTTGATGGTCTTATCCCTGCTACCACTAGCAATCAATTGTGCAACTTGGCTCACAGCAACGGCAGATACTGAGTCTACATGACTACAGAGAGTAGCAAGTTCTTCTGCTGTGCTTACCCTCCAAAGTTTAACTGT
>JBBSOP010000493.1:0-4117 GCA_038259655.1 Chroococcales cyanobacterium | reverse complement strand
TACAGGTTAATGCAAAGGATATCAGCATTGAGGAATCATCTAAGCAGATGCGATCGCTCCTTATGCAGAAAGAGCGATCGCCTGAATAAACGCATCCGATACTTATATATATTGATACAATTAATTAATGACTCTGATTCCGACCATTTTCGGTATAGTTGCTGGCATTAGCTTATATGTTGGTCTTTTACACTTGCTGATTGGCTGTAGGCGATTAAAACCTGCGCTGCACTGTTTCTTCGGATTAAGCAGCTTGATAAGTTTTGGTTATGTTTTAGCTCTGATAGCCCAATATAAAGCTATAAATGTAGATGATTATATAAATACCAAAAAATTGGTAACTTCTGTGGGCTATATTTTCGGGATTACTACTATTTGGTTTATATCTCTATATACTAATATCAAGCCAATACGTTTAATCTTGGTACTAAATAGCCTGTATGTCATTAGTCTATTAATCAACCAAATTTCTCCTACAGGGATTCTCTACTCTCATATTAGTAGCCTATCAAGTATTTCTTTGCCTTGGGGCGAATTTATTTATTACCCAGAAGGTATATTCAGTCCCTTATTTAGTTTCCAATTATTAGCTTTAACCAGTAATACTATTTACGGTTTTTCTGCTTGTTACCTTCAATATCGGCGTGGAGAGAAGAAAGCTGGCCTGACTCTAGGTCTGAGTTTAGCGATTTTGATAGCAACTGTGCAACACGATCGCCTAGTAGATTTAGGAAAGATCCAATTCGTATACCTTGCTGAATTTGGATTTTTGTCCTTCGTAGTAATTATGAGTCTAAGCTTATCCAAAGACTTAATCCAAGCGGTGAAACTACGTGGACAATTGCTAGAAAGCGAACGGTTACGAAAAATAGCTGTGGAATTGGAACGAAATCGTCTCGCTCGTGACTTACACGATTCAGTATCGCAGATATTGTTTACTGTAGCGACAACTGCTGAAGCTTTGCCGAGAGTTTGGAAACGCAACCCAGACATAGCCCAACAGGGATTAGAAGAACTAGCCCAACTCACGCAAGGGGCGTTAGCAGAAATGCGAAGTTTACTAATGGAGTTGCGCCCTAGCGGTTTGGTAGAGAAACCATTGGGTGAATTAATACAGCAATTAACCAAAGCAATTTCTGGACGAGCAAGTTTACAGGTAACAACAACGGTAGAAGACGATTTTCTTTTATCTAATGAAGTAAAGCTTGTTTTTTATAGAGTTACTCAAGAAGCTCTGAATAATATCATTAAATATGCCCAGGCAACACAAGTATCTGTCAGTCTCTACGGCGATTCACAAAAGATAGTTTTACAGATTAGTGATAATGGCTGTGGTTTTGACCCCAACAACATACCATCTGGTCATTTAGGGATCGCAATCATGAAAGAACGCGCTGATTCAATTAATGCTACTTTCCATTTAGAAAGTTCTCCAGGACAGGGGACTGAGATTGTCCTGAGTTGCAATAATAGTCAGGTAACAAATTAACTGAGGCTGGATACTAAGTTAAATTACTGTTGATTTACTATAACCACCATCATCGTGACATATTATTACACGTCTATTAATTAAAAATTAAGAAAAATCAAGTATAAAACTGAGAATGAAAGAATAACGTAAGAGAAATAATTCTATTACATTAAGAACATATATTATGTCTAAAGATATACTAACGACACCGATTCGTGTCATGACTGTTGACGATCACAAAATTCTGCGAGGAGGTATCAAATTTCTTTTGCTCGCCTTTGATGACATTGAATTAGTGGGAGAAGCGTGTAGCGGAGATGAAGCGGTACGGTTGTGCGAACAGTTGCACCCAGATGTAGTGCTGATGGACTTGATGATGGTGGGGATGAATGGGGCAGAAACCACAAAAGCTGTTCGCAAAAAATACCCAAAAATTCAGGTGTTAATTTTGACCAGTTTTTTTGAAAATGATTTAGTACAGCAAGCAATACAAGCCGGAGCTATTGGCTATCTGCTTAAGGGTGTCTCGATTGATGAGTTAGCAAATACCATACGAGCCGCAGCGATGGGTCGTTCTATATTGGCTAAAGAAGTTGTTCAGGCATTGTTGCAACCACACAAACCATCATCTCAATCTCTATATGAATTGAGCAAGCGACAGCGAGAGGTATTAGCACTGTTGGCTTTAGGATTGAGTAATGAAGCGATCGCTCAACGAATGAAACTGAGTTCTTCCACTATCAGACATCATGTCAGTGAGGTTCTAAATAAGTTAGGGGCAACTAACCGCACAGAGGCTGCTATTACCGCAGTGCGAGTCGGATATGTTTAATCGCCTTGTAGGTTTCCCAAAAATATCATTTCTAGCACCTGTCAGGAACAAAGGATGCTAGCCGTGATCAGCAATCAGATTAAGGCAAATACTTTTGTACTACACCCCAGCCAGTAAGTGACACCCAAGCAAAACCCCCAAATAAGATCATATTCACACCGATATGTAAAAATCTAGCCCAAGTTCTTCTAGCACTAATTTGTGTGGCGCTGAAAGCAGACAGCAAAACTAAGCTTACTACTATTAACCCAGCAACCAAATGTGATGATTGTCCCAAAGTACCAAAGTGTCCCAAAGTACCAACAATGCCAATTGCCAAGAGTAACAGCACTAAACTTACCATAGTGATACCGATTATATAGTGGAGCGATCGCACTTGTGCGCGTCCGCCAATCATCGGTAAAAAATTAGGGGAATGTTGGGAAGTTCTGACGCGGAACATCCAAATACCAGTAATCGCTAACAGCAAATACGCCATTATCGATAATCCCATTGACCAGGCGGCTATTTTCCACAGCCAAATAAAAGAAGGTAGATTCATAACATTAATTTTAAACGGCAGAGGGGTAGAAGAGGCAGGGGGCAGAGTGCGGGGTGCACACTTCGGCTACGCTCAGCGACCGGGGGATGAAGAAAAATTACCTCTTTCTCCCTGCTCCCTGCCCCCTGCTCCTTTTCCTCTTCTCCATGCCCCATGCCCAATTCCAATAAAAAAGGTTGCTAAATTTAGCAACCCTAAAAATTGAAGAAAATTGTTTTTTTTTAATCAACGGACACTAAACGCGATATTGTTAAAGGTTTTGTTGTATCTCCGGTTTTTGTATTAATCGATGACACCATTGATTTATTACTGATAGGGTCTATGCCTACTGAGTCTGTATCAAACTCTTTTTTGCTAGGCTGATCAACTGCTAGGCGATCGCACCGAATCTTATCCGATAAAATTGCACTAGCCATCATACCTGTATGAATCTCCATTTGAGCTTCTTGTGGTGCTTCAAATATGAGGCGTTGTCCAGGAAAAACAACCCTTTCAAAGTACCAATTAGGAATATTGGAGATGCGAGCCACCTGAATTTTGCTCGTGGCATTAACGTAGCAGCAGAGAATATTTCCCGATTGCTCAGGTGGTAGTGGATCTAATATTTGAGCCATAACTGCCGAGGAGCTTTACGCCACAATTTTACATTACATCAGCAAAGCTAACACTTGCTGATCCCCAAATGCTGTAACTCCGACTACCAACTGAAATTTTCTACGCTATTTATATCTAAAGATATGTTCAAGTTATGAAACTTTTATAAACAAATCTTCTTTTTTGGAAATTATACACTATTGCTGCGGATATTTTCTTGTAAAGAAAGCTTGTATTTCTCTAAGGTGACTGGAAGTGAGTCACAGTCAAGGGATCATTGCCTTGCCCCAACTTCAGAATTTATTTTTTGCTTTCATCTATCCCCAGACCGACATCAGGGATCATCGCTTTATGAATAAACTCAATGTTATGGTAAAGATATGTGAAAACTTGTTCATAAAACCTATTTATATTTGTTTGATGTTGAGCAAATTTAACTATTCCCACAGTTACCAATAAAGAGTTATTCTTTATCAAAAATCAGCTTATATGTCAAGTCAAACTTTGATATAGCCAAGTGAACTAAAACAAACACACTTTAAAGACGAGATTTTTCTCTCGCTTTTCCTCAAAGAACGGCAAGATGGAAATTAAAACCCTCATGATGGAAAATCGACTTCTCTACGTTCGCCTTCCCTGTAACCCCATCTTTCCCATTGGGGTTGTCTACTTGGCAGAT
>JBBSOP010000492.1:0-4117 GCA_038259655.1 Chroococcales cyanobacterium | reverse complement strand
TATTGGGGCGGGTTATCAAGTGTACTTGCATATTGGCTACCTTCCCCTACTGGATACACTAGAAATGATATGGAACAAATGACTGTCAATCAAAGGACGTTTGCAGCTGCTGACGATAGTAATGGTAAAGGCCAGAGTCTTGCTCAGGTTACTAATACGACAGTGACTAAAGAACCTCAAAGCTGATTGATTTGGCAAATTAAGTAATTCGGCTGGAATAAATCAAACTATGTAAAGCAATGTAAAATTACTGTAATTGATTTCGTAGTAAGGACTTTAGTCCTCAAGAAAGGGCTAAAGCCCTTACTACAAACCTTTAATTATTTATGCCGTCCTAATTATCTATTTTTCGTAGCCTTAGTTAATGATGCTAGGGCTAAGTTTTTTAGTAAATCGAGACCAAATATTATAATAAATTTTGTTTTTCCAGTCACAGCAAGTCAAAATCAGTATATGCTGATGTTTTGGCAGGCAAAGACTGAGAAAAATCTGTGCTGGATATTAAGCAAATACGGGAAAATCCACAACTAATTCAAGAACGGTTGAATAGTCGTAATGGTAAGTACGATATCGACCAGATATTACATTTAGATCGGCAACAACGAGAATTGGAAGTGACACGCAGTCAACTCCAAGCTCGTAGTAACGAAATTGGTAAAATTGTAGGGCAGAAGATTAAATCTGGCATTACTCCTCAAGATCCAGAAATTCAATCCTTGCGGGATGAAGGTAACTCTGTCAAAGCTACATTGAGTGAACTAGAACCCCAAGAGAAAAATCTCAAAACGGAAATTGAGCAATTAATTTTAGCACTCCCCAACTTGCCTAGCGACTCTACACCTGTGGGTAAGAGTGAAGAAGATAATGTTGAAGTGCGCCGCTGGGGGGATGAGTATATTCCCCAGAATCCCAATATTGTCCCTCACTGGGAAATTGGTGAGAAGTTGGGTATTCTCAATGTGGAACGGGCTGTAAAAGTGGCTCAAAGTCGCTTTGTTACTCTAATAGGTGCTGGTGCAGCACTGGAGAGGGCATTAATTCAGTTTATGCTTGATCGTCAAACTCAAGCTGGGTATTTAGAAGTCAGTCCACCACTTTTGGTTAATACTGCATCTTTGACAGCAACTGGTCAATTACCCAAGTTTGCTGAAGAAAGCTTTAAATGCGCTGATGATGACTTGTGGCTAATTCCTACGGCGGAAGTTCCAGTTACTAATCTCTATCGTGGTGAAATTCTTGCTGCTGAAGATTTGCCTATTTACCACTGTGCTTATACTCCCTGTTTTCGCCGTGAAGCTGGTAGTTATGGGCGCGATATGCGAGGATTAATTCGCTTGCATCAATTCAACAAGGTGGAATTGGTTAAATTTGTCAATCCCAGTACTTCGTTTGATGAATTGGAAAAATTGGTGGGGAATGTAGAGGCGATTTTACAAGCACTGCAACTACCTTATCGAATCATCAATTTATGCAGTGGGGATTTAGGGTTTTCTTCTACGAAAACTTATGATTTGGAAGTTTGGTTGCCTTCTTCTGGTAAATATCGAGAAATTTCCAGCTGTTCTAATTTTATAGATTTCCAAGCACGACGGGGCGATATTCGTTTTAAAGAAGCGGGAAAGAAAGGCACTCAGTTCGTGCATACTCTCAATGGTTCTGGTTTGGCTGTAGGACGAACAATGGCAGCAATTTTGGAGAATTATCAACAACCAGATGGAACTGTGCGGATACCAGAAGCGTTGCAATCTTATTTAGGGCGTGAAGTGTTGTAATTTAGGATTCAACAGGCGTGTAAGCGATCGCTTGCTGAATAGGTATGGTAATCACAAACCGAGTTCCTTCTCCTGGGGAAGAATTTACTTCTAAAGTTCCTCTATGTTTTTCTATGATAATTTCATAGGCGATCGCTAGCCCTAAGCCAGTTCCTTTACCTAGAGGTTTGGTAGTGAAAAACTGCTCAAACATCCTCTGTTTTACTTCTTCGGGCATTCCTATACCATTGTCAGCAATCTCAATCAAGATAGACTTTTCGTCACTTGTAACGGCTGTGCGAATCCAAATTGTTGGAGATTGTTTATTAGTAATTGTTTCAACCTGATTTATTAATTCATCAATAGCATCAATAGCATTAGATAAGAGATTCATAAAAACTTGGTTGAGTTTTCCGGTGTAGCACTCTACCAAAGGCAATTCACCATATTCTTTGACTATATTAATATTTGGTCGTATCGATGTAGCTTTGATGCGACTACCTAAAATTATCAAAGTACTGTCAATACCATCATGCAACTGCACTAATTGTAATGCTGTCTCATCTAAACGGGAAAATAATCGCAGCGATCGCACAATGTTTTCCACTCGTTCAGTACCCATTGTCATTGAGGATAACATCTGCGGTAAATCTTGTTTGAGAAAGTCAAGTTCGATTTGAGTTGAGTAAGCTTGAATCTCCGGAATAGGATGAGGCGTATGAATTTCATATAAATGTAATAATTTCAATAAGTCTTCAATATATTTTTGAGCATGGATTAAGTTACCAGAAACAAAATTTACCGGATTATTGATTTCATGAGCAATTCCTGCCACTAATTGCCCTAAGGAAGACATTTTTTCTTCCTGCACTAATTTTAATTGAGTTCTACGCAGTTCTAAGTGGACATTGATTCTGGCTAATACCTCTTCATATTCAATCGGCTTAGTAATATAGTCTACTGCTCCTACTTGTAATCCCTTGACTTTATCAACTGTTTCGGAAAGAGCCGTCATAAAAATTACTGGAATATCTTTAGTTTTAGGATTATGTTTGAGACGACGACACGTCTCAAATCCATCAATTCCTGGCATCATCACATCTAATAAAATTAAATTTGGTAAAGTCTCTTGGACTTTTTCTAAGGCACTTTTCCCATTTTTAGCAACAGAAACTCTAAAACCAGCCTGATTTAATATTTCAAATAAAACTTTAATGTTAGTTGGTATATCATCAACGATTAAAATTGAATTATTGGGAATATTTTTCATGACACACATTCTCAAATGCCTTACAAAAAGAAAATTATTGTAATTAAATATTGAAAAGATTATACTTGCGATAAGTTTGGTTTAATAAACTCAACAATAGCTTCATCTTCAAATTCCTCAAGTAGTTCTAAAATTTTATTAGTAAAAGGTGTATATTCAGCATTTAGCTTTTGAATGCGGTTTACTTCTTCTTGAATTTCTAAAACATAACCAGCTTTAGCGGCTTGATATAAACTAACTAGTTCAACTGATGGGGGGAATACTATTTCTTGAAAATCAGCATCAGGAGTTGTGGCAGATTGATTGGACTGATAAATCCAAATTAATTGTAAGTAATGTTGTAATTTTTCAAGCAACTCACCAGCTTGTATAGGTTTCGGTAAAAAATCGTTACAGCCAGCTTCTTGGCTTTGTTGGCGATGCAAAGTAAACACACTAGCAGAAGAAGCGATAATTACTATATCTTTAAATTCTGGTTGAGAACGCAAACGTTGTGTCATTTGAAAGCCATCCATTACAGACATTGCCAAATCAGTAATAATTAAATTTGGTTGATATGCTTTTGCTTGATCTAAACCCTCTTGGCCATTGATAGCCTCGATGATTTTAAACCCTAATGGTTGCAGTAAATTGATAATAACAGCACGATTTTCCCAAATATCATCAACAACTAAAATAGTTATTTGCTCACCTTCATATTTAATTATATTGACGAAATTTTTATCTAATTCTGTTTCCTCTAACTGTATGGAACTTGTAACTTCTGGTAAAGCTAAATCAAGCCAGAATTTACTACCTTGACCATAAATACTTTCAACCTGAATTTCACTACCCATCATTTCCACAATTTGGCGACTTATGGCTAGTCCTAAACCTGTACCTTCAGTTTTAAAAGACATCTCTCCAACTTGTTCAAAAGGTAGAAATATTTTATGCAATTGCTCTGGAGTTATGCCAACTCCTGTATCTTCAACTTGAAATCTAATTGTAGTCATTGGTAACTGCTGATCTTGACTAATGTCTACTGATGATATGCTTTGATTGACTACTCCTACAGTAAATGTGACTTTTCCGTATTCTGTAAACTTAATAGCAT
>JBBSOP010000491.1:0-4121 GCA_038259655.1 Chroococcales cyanobacterium | reverse complement strand
TTCGCGATAGAACATCGCGAACCACTCTTTCTTTTCCACATCCCGTGAAAAGTCAGAGCTGAATGAGTAATTATTCATTTTCAGACGAAGCAATTCATGATTTAGATGAAATTTGTGAATATATTGCTCAAAGGCAGCTAGTAAGCTTTTTGACGACATTCGGCAAAAGTGTAAATTAGTAGCTAGTTTTCCAAGCATGGGGAAAAGTTATGGAAGGCTTGTCCCAAATTTACGCGGTTTTGTTTTGGATGATTATATTGTGTTTTACTATCCTATAGAAAACGGAATTAGTATTACTCGTGTTGCGAGTGGTTATCGAGATTTAGAATCTTTGTTTGCAGATTCCGAATAAAATTTGTCCTTTCTCACGTAATGTTGCTTAACTATAAATTTCCAACTAAAGATAATTGTTGCTTTTGAGTTAAATACATGGCAACGCCCTTTTCATAGTAGGCGGCTTCGTTAATAAAAATTGGATAGACAGTTGATTTTCCTTGATAGGCGATCGCCTGACCATGTAAAGTTAAAAACATGGGATCACCAGGGTTAAGTGGTTGATAATCTCTAAACTGAAGTTGAGGATGAATCATTGCCTGAATTTCTCCATATTCATCTCTGGGATAATCAATCGTCTCCAAATATTGATAGAGTGTTAGTGTACTCTGGAAATCTGGAATTAAACCTTGGTTGCTTGTTTCTAGAAATTCCAAAATGGCATAAATTAGTTCCTCGGTCTTTTGAAACCATTCTGCATTTAAAACACCTTGCGCTACAGGCCCCACTTCAATTACAAATCCCAATTCACAAAGGGAACGGAGAAAATTACTACCTTTTTCAGGTTGTGTCCAGCAAATCTTAACCCAAGGATTGATCGAACTTAAATAAGCTGCTAATTGTAGCAGCAAAGGATGGTGGCTGCCTAGCATGATACTCAGCCCCATATTAGCAGTCGTACTATGTAAATCAATAATTACATCAACCTGTGATTGACCTTTCTGCACCAGCATTTTGTGTATGGCTTTTGCCTGGATATCTTCATAGCTGGAGAGTGTAATATCTTGTAAATTTTTATGCAAAAAACAGCGATTTAAATCCTTGTCAATATAACGTCTACCTGCCGCAAAAGCTTTAGGATTACCCAGTAATGTCAGAGTTTCAAAGCTAGGTTGTTTAATAAGATTAGGAAATTTTTCAAACTTTTTAACTAGATATGCTCCGGTAAATTCATTACCGTGAGTTCCGCCAACAATCGCAACTCGATTGATTTTTTTCATAACGGCGATTTTTTTCAGATAATACTAATTTAGTGATTAGCGGGCATCTTGCCCGCACCACAAGAAATTTTTGGATATTTATTTGTCAGTCCTTTAAACCTAGGCGATCCAAAATAAAAGCATACTCAAAAGCTAGTTCTCGTAAACTTTCGTAACGCCCAGATGCGCCACTATGTCCGGCATCCATGTTGGTTTTCAGCAACAAAATATTATGATCTGTCTTGAGTTCTCGCAGTTTTGCTGTCCATTTCGCGGGTTCCCAATATTTGACGCGAGAATCATTTAACCCAGCAGTAATCAATAAATCTGGGTAATCTTTCGCCTCAATGTTATCGTAGGGCGAGTAAGATTTCATGTATTCGTAATAAACTTTGTCGTTGGGATTGCCCCATTCTTCCCATTCTTGAGCAGAAAGTGGTAAAGAAGTATCAAGAATTGTAGTCACTACATCCACAAAAGGCACATGAGCCACTACGACTTTAAACAAGTCAGGACGCAGGTTAATTACTGCTCCCATCAATAAACCGCCTGCACTACCACCCATAATTGCTAGGCGATCGCTTGCTGTCCATTTTTGGGCTATTAAATATTCGGCACAGGCAATAAAATCTGTAAAGGTGTTCTTTTTCTGCAAAAATTTACCTTGTTCATACCACTTACGCCCCATTTCTTCGCCACCCCGAATATGGGCAATGGCAAATATTACTCCTCGATCTAGCAGTGAAAGTTGAGTTGATGAAAACGACGCTGGATAAGAATAGCCATAAGCACCATATCCTGTCAGTAATAAGGGATTTTTGCCGTCTTTTTTAAGTCCCTGTTTGTACACAATCGATATCGGGATTTGTGTTCCATCTGGAGCAGTAGCCATCAGCCACTGACTTTGATACTGAGTTTTGTCGTAACCACCAAGAACTTCTGTCTGTTTTTTCAACTCCATCTGACTTGTTTCCATGTCGTAATCGAAAACAGACTGGGGAGTAATTAAAGATGTGTAATGAAAGCGGAGAATTTTAGTATTAAATTCAGGATTATTACCTTCAAAAAATGAGTATGTTGGTTCAGGAAAGGTAATATTGTGTTCTTCACCAGTTGGTAGATTTTGCACTCTGGCAGTTTGCAATCCGCCTTTTCTTTCGTAAATGACTAAGTGATTAGCAAACAGGCTCACTCCTGAGAGCATCACATCTTCTTGATGGGGAATCACAGTTTGCCAATTCTCTTTTGCTGGCGAAGCTACGGGTGTTTTCACCAATTTAAAATTAGTAGCTTCATCGTTAGTAACAATGTAAAAGTAATCACTGCGATGGTTAACGTTGTACTCTATCCCTGTCTTGCGGGGATGGATTAACTGAAACTTACTCTGGGGATTATTAGCATCTAAATAGTGAACTTCTGTAGTAATGCTACTTTGTAAAACCATCAATATATATGCTTGGCTGCGGGTTTTGCCAACATATAAATGATAAATATCATCCAATTCTTCATAAATCAGCACATCTTCCGTAGTCGGCGTTCCTAAAGTGTGCCTGAATAGTTGATAAGGACGGTTGGCAGCATTAATTTTGGTGTAAAATCCTGTTTTGTTATCATTTGCCCAAGCAAAAGAAAAATAAGTATCAAGAATAGTTTCTGGATATAACTGATGTGTAGTCAGATCCAGGAAATACAGTGTATATTGCTCAGAACCACTCCTATCTATTGAATATGCTAAGATTTGGTGATTAGGACTAACTGCGAATACACCTAATTCAAAAAAATCATAACCTGCTGCTAATTCATTTTCATCTAGAAGTATTTCTTCGGGAGCATCTAAACTGCCCTGTTTGCGACAGTAAATTTGATAGGCTTTTCCTGATTCGGTGCGTGAATAATAATAATATTCATCTTTACGGTATGGCACTGACAGGTCTGTTTCTTTAATCCGAGCCAACATTTCGTTGTAAAGCCGGAATTGTAGTGGTTCCGTATGCTCCATCATCGCCGCTGTATGAGCGTTTTCTGCTTGCAGATGGGTAATGACTTTCGGGTTGCTGCTATCGCGCATCCAAAAGTAGTTGTCTACTCGGCGATCGCCATGCAATTCCAAAATCTGAGGCTGTTGTTCAGCAATAGGTGGCGGTACGATTTTCTGTAAAACATTGTCTTTATTCATAATTTCTAATCTATAACAAATACCTAACAACTAGCTACATAGAAATTTCAGTTTGCCGCTGAGAGTTTCTTTTCAAAGTACACAAGCCAATTGCTGGTATAACTCCGAGAATAACGGCCGTAAATCCTTGTTCGCTCCAATACAATATCGCAGTCCGATTCATTTCTGGAATCAAATTTTGCCCAAAAGACAGCAACCAAACCAACAGACTGATGCAGAAAAAGGAAATGGAGGGCAGAAAATTCCACCACCAAGCACCTGCTGTGTAACGCCGCAATACTAACCATTGGAAAAGTCCTAACCAAATTCCAGAAATAATGTATGAAATTGTTGACAAAAATCCCAAAATGACACTGACTTCAGGAGTTAAAGCTTCATTTAATGACGCAGCAATAGATGCAATGTAGGTAATCCAGGCTGTGGCTACGCTGCTAGCAATCAGCCAGCCTGCACTGGTAGCAAGCATCCATCGCCAACCGGAAAGATAACGACGCACGATCATAGCTTGATCTGCACTGAAAACTATAGCAAACACCAGAGTACTGAGCAATCTGATCGCAATGCTCCATGTTTGCGGCTGACTAGCAACCGCAGATGCCAAGCCAGCGAGGATAATTCTCTCTAAAGCGATGCTCGTAATGCCACCGACAACCCATCCTAGTACGGTCATCAAGGTAAACTGGAAAAAAAAT
>JBBSOP010000490.1:0-4123 GCA_038259655.1 Chroococcales cyanobacterium | reverse complement strand
TTAGGAACCTGGGGTTTACCCGGATTTAGATAAAAATCGGATAACAAAGAGAACAATTCACGGTCTGGAGAGTCATTCGGTACAACTCCTTCTGGACGCGCCAAAATCTGGTCAGCGATGTTGAGGTAGTAATCGCAAACGTAGCTCAAAGATGGATCAGACTCTGCCATTTCAAACAAAGTTTTACCCTTAACACGAGAAACACGGATGTCTTCAATTAAAGGCAAGACTTCCAAAACTGGCATGGGTACGGCTTCTATGTATTTCTCAATTAAGTCGCGCTTGGAGGTACGGTTGCCGATTAAACCAGCTAAACGCAGTGGATGAGTCCGTGCTTTCTCCCGTACTGAAGCCGCAATCCGATTGGCAGCAAACAAAGCATCAAAACCATTATCAGTAACAATCAAGCAGTAATCAGCATAGTTGAGTGGCGCTGCAAAACCGCCGCACACAACGTCACCTAATACATCAAATAAAATCACATCGTACTCATCAAAGGCGTTGAGTTCTTTAAGTAATTTTACGGTTTCACCAACTACGTAGCCGCCACATCCAGCACCTGCTGGTGGACCACCTGCTTCTACGCAATCTACACCGCCATAACCTTTATAAATTACATCTTCAGGCCAGACATCTTCGTAGTGGTAGTCTTTTTCTTGAAGTGTATCGATAATTGTCGGAATCAAAAACCCTGTCAGGGTAAAAGTGCTGTCGTGTTTAGGGTCGCAACCAATTTGCAGGACTTTCTTGCCGCGTTTGGCTAGGGCGACTGATATGTTACAGCTAGTTGTGGATTTGCCAATCCCACCTTTTCCGTAAACTGCTAGTTTCACTGTTGTTTGCCTCTGATAGTTTTTTGTCAAACTCGTGGCTCAAGCATTTGCCTTCACCTAGCCTCAGATGTCGGTATGAGGTACGTAAGTGTCATTATTGTCGAAATCACACAGAAAAGAAAGGGGGTCGGTATCTCTAAAACGAATCTATCAGGACTATTCAAGCTTAAAATCAATTATTATGCAATATATTTTATTAAAAATCGCTAATTTATCTTTTAAAACATTCAGAAAAATCTTTATATTTTTGTTTTTATAAAAATAGTTACAAAAGACAATAAGTCTAAGCTCTTTGTAATATATGGTTTTCATAGATTTAACTTATGGTTATACAGCTTAAAAACCAGTCAGATAGGCTGTATCTCAAGGTGATATGAGATCTTCGCAAACCTATACTGCAAATACCACCGCACCTTTATACAGAAGGATTTTCCTGGCAGGTTTTATTGAACTGCCAAGAACATCTGATTGATGCTTTTTAGATATCTGGGGTAATGGTGTAAAAAATTATTAATTTTAAAATATTAGCTTAATATAACTACAAGCTTTGACTGCAAGACATCAGGGGATCGAGTTAGAGTGTGCAATTTCTTGCAATGATTGCCAACCCGGTTGCCACTGGGAATTATCTTGTAATAATTTGGCGTTGACCCAAAAGCGGACTTTGGGGTCACAGGCGGCAACCATTTCGGCATACACCCACTTACCCTGATTTTTACGGTTGACAACTTGAAAGTGTCTCCAACCATCTATTTTTTGCTGTGTTGTCCACTTAGAGCCAACTAGGTAAGGAAATTTCTGTTTTTTGGTCATTAGTCAATTCTAAATCATCACTTAACCTAAGTTTATGGTGGTAGAACTCACGATCTTGCTCATTTATTATTGCTATCCGATGAGTTCAAACATTGTGTCGGGTCGCGTACAGCTATAATTTGAGGCAAAGGATTTTAGACTCAAAGCATGACTACAGTAGCAATATTGCCAATTTTGGATGCCGACGGTGAGAAAACTTATCGCGCTATTGCCGGGGATAAGCACTCTATTGGCAAAACTGCGGGGCAAGCCTTAGATGCGTTAACTACTCAGTTAGGTGAAACTGAGTAGTTAACGCACTGCTCGTTATTCAAAATTTTAGTCCTGACACGTTTTTTAGTGCTAAACAACAAGAACGGTTATCGGAGTTGATGAGTTTATGGCGGTTAGGACGAGATCAGGGGCAAGCATTGCCACCAGAGCTACAAGCAGAACTGGATACTTTGGTTGAGATTGAATTAAGAGCAGCAACAGACCGAACAGCCGCATTAATACAGCAAGAGAGTTCATGAATCGGTATTATACTGCGATCGCCCAACGAGCAAACCATCGTTGTGAGTACTGCCAAGCTCCTGAACTAATCTTTAATTTTCCCTTTGAGGTTGAGCATATCATCCCCCTCTCTCGGCAAGGTGAAAATGACGAAGCAAATTTAGCTCTTGCGTGTCGCTCCTGTAATCTCCGTAAAGGTACTCGTATTAGTGGCATTGTGTCTGCTTCAATTTCTGAGGTTAATTTCTTTCAATTCTTCAAAGTTTCCAGCATAATTTCTAATTGACAAAAGTAAGATTATCTTAAAATCTCACTGCTGGTCTTCAGCGAACAGGGCTGAAATATCTCTATAGCCACTAATAACACGGAAAATTTCCACATCTTGTTCGATGAGCATATAGAGAATCAAGTAGTCATCTATTGTGAGGCTACGCAACCCCGGTAGAATTTCGTCGCGTTGTCGTCCGAGGTTAGGAAATTGGATAATTTTCGCAAATTTAGCCTCTAGCTTGCTCAAAAATCGCTCAGACTGCTCTAAGCCACCTTGTTTAGCAATATAATCTGCAATCTCCTCAATATCTTGAATGGCAGGTTCAGTGAGCCGAAATTGTGGCATCATGCTTCTGAAGCACCGTGACGAGATCGCAGGTTGGCTCGAATTTGTGCCATTGCAGTGGAACCGTCAACAACTTTACCGTGCAAAGAAGCTTCCCAACCAATCCGCGCTTCTTTTTGAAGGTCTTCTAGTCGCCCTTGATATATATCTTCTTGCTGTTCGAGAAGCTTGACTGCTGCGAGAATGACTTCAAGTGCAGAGGTATAATTGCCACTATCAACTTGGCGTTGTACCATAGCTTCTACTTCAGGTGGCAAAACGATTTGCATAGCGTTTTGTGGCAAAAATACTATATCTAAGCCTAGCCTATCATAATTTGCTGTTTCAGGTAAAAGCAAACACAGCCCTTAATACTTACGACAATAGCGTTGTTTTCCAGCACTCAACAAAAAACGGGCGATAATACTACTCTACCAAGACGTGAAGACCGATCCAGCTAGTTGTGTTTCTATCTCTACAATGACCATATAAGAACAAGGCTGACTCTTGTTCTCTCTGCACTTGCGTCTAGAGTGGTTACTCAATCAGCCTATGCAACCTACTAATCCTAACCAATTTACAGAAAAAGCCTGGGAAGCGATCGCTCATACCCCAGATATTGCTAAACAATACCAACAACAACAGATAGAAAGCGAACACTTAATTAAAGCGCTGCTAGAACAAGAAGGTCTAGCCAGCAGTATTTTGACCAAAGCGGGTGTTAATTTACAAAAAGTCGGTGAACGTACCGAGCAATTTATCCAACGTCAGCCAAAAGTCTCAGGTAACAGTACTTCGGTATACTTGGGTCGCAGCTTGGATACACTTTTAGATCGGGCTGACGGATATCGTCAAGATTTTAAAGACGAATATATTTCAATTGAACACTTATTGCTGGCTTACGCCAAAGACGATCGCTTTGGCAAAAGTTTATTCCAAGAATTTGGTTTAGACGAAGGTAAGCTCAAAAATATCATTAAAGAAGTTCGTGGGAGCCAAAAAGTGACCGACCAAAATCCAGAAGGAAAATATCAATCGCTGGAAAAATATGGGCGTGATCTCACAGAAGCTGCCCGTAAAGGTCAACTCGATCCAGTGATTGGGCGAGATGATGAAATTCGGCGGACTGTGCAGATTCTCTCTCGCCGCACCAAAAATAACCCGGTATTAATTGGCGAACCGGGTGTGGGTAAAACTGCGATCGCCGAAGGACTAGCACAGCGGATCATTGCTGGTGATGTCCCCCAATCTCTCAAAGACCGTAAGCTGATTTCTTTAGATATGGGGGCTTTGATTGCTGGGGCAAAATTCCGGGGTGAATTTGAAGATCGCCTCAAAGCAGTATTAAAAGAAGTTACTGACTCCGGCGGCAATATAGTTTTATTTATTG
>JBBSOP010000489.1:0-4166 GCA_038259655.1 Chroococcales cyanobacterium | reverse complement strand
TGTTTCTTTAGGGTTGTCTTCAATATGGTTTAGTATGTCGCTCATATTTCTGTATAAAAAAACTCTCTGATGTTCTTTTACCACACAATGTTACTATTTTGGAGATGTCTATTGGTTGGTTGGGGTGTAGCCTCTTGAGGAGAATTACTTCCTGGCTTAACCCTATTCCGTCACTCTCGGAAAACAATAATCGAAGCAATATTCTGAAACTTTGATTGTGCCAAGCTTTGAGCCTTTATTTTCTAACAGTAACTAAAATTTATAGCCAAAACTTAGAAATTAAAGCCTCGAAAGGCTTTCAGCGATTGGGTTCTCCCAAAGTGATAAAAGAGGGTTAAGCATCGACCACCTACTGTCGTGCCATAATGGTACGCATCTCGGCTTCTGTGTCTTGAATCAAATCTCCACTAACATCCACTATGACACTATGAATCTTGCCTGTAAACTTGAAGGGCGGTTCATAATCGGGTGTTATGGGCGCACCAGGAGCAATCCCACAGGTGACACCACTGCTGAGACCTAGTGCTAAGGGAGTAGTCACTGGCACATCAGCTTGCCCGACCAATTTCTCATCAATATAAAGTTGGGCGCGACCGGGCGTTCCTTTCCCCTTTGCTAAATCTAGCTGACCCGTGACTTTAAACTCAAAACGCAATTGGTGACGACCTTCCGGGACTGACAACCTAGACTCGACATGATATAGTGATCGCGCTACATAGTTATGAACCCAGTGCAGTTTGCCATCTTTAACATAGAAGGAGTAGCCACTATCATTACCCCCATGTGCAAGTAATACCCCTTCTGCGCCACTTGTGGGAATCTCCACGTCAGCAGTAATACTGTGGGAACGATTTAACACTCTCACGGCACTATTGGCTGGAACCGCCTGAGTGTCAGGATAGTAAGTATAGCGGCTACGATTGACAGCAATCTGAGGACGTTCTTGTGCCAATCGTTGCGTGCCACGTCCATCCACAGGCAACACATTATATTTACCCGCCTCTACATACCAAGTAGCAATCATCTCAATTAGCTTAGGGCGGTTGTCAGCAGCAATGTCGTGATTTTCCGCAAAATCCTCAGCGACATGATACAGTTCCCAATGATGGGTATCTAAGTCTGTAAGGGTTTGGGCCGAGATTGGCGCACCAAAAAACTGCCCTGCTTCTGTAAATGAGGGACCAGGCCAAGGACAAACCGCCCGCCAGCCATCGTAGTAAAGAGAGCGATGTCCCATCATCTCGAAATACTGGGTAAGATGCTTAGTGGGTGCGTCAGTATCATTACATGAAAAAGGGTTTATTTGGGGCAACTTGCTTAGCATCAGCGATAAAGCTAATTGCCTTGTCTGCCAAATCTTCGGTCAAATGGTAGCCTTCAGCGGGGGTATTTTCTGGCTTAACGGTGTGGTTATCATAAACTAAATCTGGATAATACTGGTGGGTTTCTCCTCCCAGAAAACCATAAAAACGTTCAAAACCGCGACCGAGAGGCCAGCGATCATAGGGGCCAGCAGCAGAAAGTTGATCTGAAGGGGTTAAATGCCATTTCCCGATCGCATAGGTGTTATACCCCTTCTGTAGTAATATCTCTGAGAGAAACCCATTCTCAAAGGGAATATTGCCATTACCACCTGGAAAACCGGTAGAACATTCTGTAATGCAGGACATGGCGTTGGAATGGTGATTGCGCCCAGTTAAAAGGCAAGAACGGGTGGGTGAACACAACGCCGTCGTGTGTAGATTGTTGTAGCGCAAGCCATTGGCGGCTAATGCGTCTAAGTTAGGTGTTTTGATGGGACTTCCGTAGCACCCAAATTGTCCGAATCCTGTATCATCAAAAACGATAAATAGCACGTTTGGTGTGTCTTCTTTGGCTCGTAAGGGTTCTGGCCAAGCCGGACTGGACTTATCAACTGTCCGTCCTATGACACCAGGAAAAGTATTACCGGGTTTGTATTCACGCAGAGACATAAATCTAAACTCCTGAGAATATGCAAAGCCTAAAAATTCAAGGATTTAATGACTACACCAATAAAACTCACTAAGCCAATTATGAGTAAAGCCACTCCAATAATTTCCGCACTGTGAGAGTTTTCGTAGCTATAGCGATCGCTTTGAATTTGTTTAAGTAACTGGCGGTGTTCCCTCAACCCTAAAACCATCCCCAACATACCCACGCTAATAAAAGACAACCCAACAATGACCGAAAATCTTACTGGATTAAGGTTATGACCAAGGTGAGTATTTTCAATTGACCTAACGATGGTGGGGATACCAAAGCCAAAACCAATCAACGAGAGACAGGTGCGTATCCAAGCCATTAAAGTGCGATCTGCTGCTAAATCATTGGTAGAAAACTGTGCAGGCGTTTCTGGGTTAACGGGTGGCTGACTCATCACAAGTTAGTTTTCCTGAGGTAATCCGGCTTATCTGTACTGATTCCAGATTGAGTAGGAAATACCTACAAAGGCTCCCAAAATTACATAAGCCACCAGAGTCGGAATCACCTGCTGCTGTACATGATTCAAAATAGCGATAAACAAAGCTAAACCAAAATTGCGGGCAATACAGAAAATCGCCAAGATAGATCGCGCATCATTATCGAGTCTGCCTAAAGCATGACCAATTCCTAGTTAGGGAGTTCTTGAACAACTAATCTAGCAATATCTTTACGTTTATGAAAACTAGCATTAGGAACTTGCAGAGATATTAAGATACGAGCTAGAGTAAAAGGCTGCGACCCAAAGCAGTTCTAAATAAGTCAACAAGATCATCAAATCATGACTACTTAATTGCCAACCGTCTAACATGGAACTAGATCCTACAGATAAGTGAATAGCCCAATGGTGAAAACGATCGCAGCAGACAAAGTAACTCTCTACGATCTCGAACAACAGTTCCGATTGCAGCAAACTGAAGATCCGTCCTTTTTCTTAGAGTAGCAGGTAGACTTCCCTGCACTGACACAAGCAGAACAGCAACGGCTGTTAAGAGTTCAGGCAATTGTGGCGAACCTGGAGCGGCGGTCGGTATTAGAAAATACCGTCAAATTAGCAGTGGTGGCTCCTTTACTCGACTTATCAGGACTGTTCTTACCTCCGTTTTATGTCAGCACCGAAGACTCCATAGAAATTGAAGCCGCTAATGAAACTATGGTTGTGCGAGGTCGGATCGATATCCTGGTATTACAAGGTCAGTTCTGGGTGCTGGTGATTGAGTCTAAACGAGCCGAGTTTTCACCCAAAGTGGGCATTCCCCAAGTGTTGTCTTATATGTTGGCTGCCCCTAATGGCAATTTTCCTCGGTATGGCTTAGTCACTAATGGAACAGATTTTGTATTCTTAAAGCTAATGGTTCAGGAGGTTCCCTGCTATGCCCGATCGCGGCAATTTATTCTGGGGCAAGATAATGATCTGGAGCGCGTATTACAAATTCTCAAGCATCTGGCGGCAATAATCGGGCAAACCGAGTCAGGCGATCCCTGACAAATCTGATATCCAATCCCAAGCATTAGATGAGGTTGTTGGGGGCAGGAAGGGGCTAAAGCAGAAAATGACCATTGCTCACAAGTACAGCTACATATTTGCAGGTGATGGTGTGGTGCTGCAACTGGTGAGTGTAAGCGCTGTTATTGCAGTCATTAAAGACGGTAAAAATTTCAACTTTTGCATTATCCCTAAGTTAATTTTAATCTTGGCATGTGCCGTTATTGCTACCAAAGTGAAGGTATCACTGTTGTCGAAAGCGCCTCCCTCTGTTATCAAGAGATATGTCGAATTTTAAAATCCGACATCAAAGAGTGACAATTTTAATTGTATGATGTACATTTTCCAAAGCTATAATCTCGAATTTCAGAGTCCGACATAAAACTGATATGAAGCAGATGAAGTTTTAAACAAAAATTTGACAGTAACAGAAACTCGTGAACTAGTTAGAAAAATTAAGACCAAGTATTTAAAATCAAATAAACAAGAGTCAAAAGAAGTAAAAATAATACTTCAAAAAGTTAATGGAATTTCTGAAGATTTGCTCACAAGAGCTAGCAGTACACAGCTTCACGAAATGCGCTCTCTTTTACAACAGAAGTTGTCAGAAATCGACAAGGTTATTGCCACAAGTAAATAAAACAGTATCATTACTTAACATATAAGTTTTATGTCTTCT
>JBBSOP010000488.1:0-4185 GCA_038259655.1 Chroococcales cyanobacterium | reverse complement strand
TCTGGTAGACCGACTCCACATAATTCGATCTGGTCTTGATTTGCTGCTAAACTATGAGTCAGGTCATAAATATACCTTTCTAATCCTCCAGGTGTTTGAGGAAACCAGCCTAATCCAAGAGCGAGGATAGATGCAGATTCTAAATTAAAATTATCTTTTTTCTCTTCCACTTACTTGCCTCCTATGATGTATTGAGCGTGCGTATATTTACTTTCATACCAAGCTCAACCGTCTTTTAAATTCAGCAGTAAATTGATGCTGCTAGTAGTTATATTCTGTTATTCTCTACTGCATCCGTACTGTTTACGTCACACTGTATGGAGATTTTATCTTAGTATTTTTGTGTGTTGGTATTTATAAAAAGTACTACTAGCCCCTAGTCCCTAGTTTTTAGTACACCAAGGCGTAAATAAAGCTACTATTCTAAACAGTTAAAAAGCTCAAGTGATAGTTTTTTGACTTTTGCGTAGCGGTACTAGCCCCTTTTTCTTACTATAGTGTACTGCAATCAAAAAGCACTATAGTTGGCTCAGGAAGCGGCTATAAACAATTTGGGTAGGATACCAGGAGGAAAACCAGTACGAATCTTGCATAACCTTGTAAGAATTACTAGTGTCTGTTAATTCAAAGCAAACTAATCCCAAATTATTAACTCCCACTACTTCTCGTCCATCTTGAAACCAAGGAGATTTCCAAAACATTAGCTGCTGTAACCATTGCCATTTTTCGTTTTCGGCTTTTTGTCGAGGAGTTATCAGCCATGATGGATTAGCGCCAAAGTTAGGAGTCTGAATGCTTTGTCGAGGAATCCACTCCAGCGCACAATTCCAATCTGGTTTGGTTTGGGCGCGGCGGGATTGTTTCGTTTTTTGTTCTACCATATCGGGCGGATTGAGCCATCCTATCCAATGTCGTACTTTTTCGGGCAGAAGCCAGTGTTTCAGTCGTGTATGCAGAATGCGAGTAATTGTCTCTTCATTCTTCATGGCACTCGAAGTTAACTGCACCAAGACTGACTCGGTGGCAAAATTTGTAGAATTACCTGCAAAAGATAAACGCACAAATGAACTGTAGTGAATATCTCCAGATAGAACTACAATTTTTTGACGTTCCTCAAATAAAGTCGTGAGAAATTTCGCCAATGCTTGGGTGTTAATATTCCAGGCATCTCCAACATCCGTAGAAAATACTTTGTCGCGTTGCAACTGCCAATTGTGAATTTTATCAATTATTTTTAAACCAAACACATTTGTCGGTGCAATTACCATCGTGGCTTGAATTTTAGGTGTTTGTTGCAGAGGTTGGGAAAGTTGACGCTCAAAAGCTTGTGGGCATAACAGCATTGGTGGTGCTGTCGGTTTTTGTTCAGCAGGGTAGCCCCGCCATGTGCGTGTATCTAAAACAATTACTTCATGGCAATTGCTACGTACTGTGTAGTTCCAAGTAAGTGCCTCTGGATGTCGATCTAAAATCAATACTGAACCGTCAGAGACAAGCTCAGGTAAGTTAGTTTGGGGGTTATTGGCTGGCATTCCTACATAACGAGCGATCGCCTCATAAGCCGTAGTATCTGTTCCTTGGGAAGCAGACCAGTCACGAGCTGCTGCTAATAGTTTTTCACCAGACTGATCGGCTGCAAATTGCCAGGGTGTATTACCCCATGCTTGAAAAACTGCGTAGGCTAACAAAGCGTTTTGTACAGCTCGTTGTCCCAAAGGTTGTCCCAGTACCCGTAAACACCAAGCCTGATTGAGATTCCAGTCATCACTGACATCATGGTCATCAAAGATACTGTACATGGGAATATTTGCCAAAGCCCGGCGAACTTTCCAGAGAGTATGGATAAATTGCCGCATATTTTGCACTTGCCGATCCCATTTTTTAGTAGCTTTGCGAGTTTTCATCATTTCCCGTCCCGCAGGAAAAGCATCTGGCCAGCACACTGGAGACCAAATCAATAAATAAGAGGCATAATATTCACCCAGACTCAGCAAGTGACTGAGGATTTTAGCGCGTTTATTGTCTAATCCGGCGGTGAAGCCGGCTTGGTGAGTAACTACATCAGCCCGATGTCCGGGAGGTAGTTGTTCTGGTGTGTAATAAGCAACATCCCCAGGCTGGTTTTGAGTAACTGGTAGCCGTTCTGACCAACCCAATAACGCGTCACCAAGCATAGTAGAAACCCACAATAGCGGCTCTGCCACATCATCTCCATAAATTTGGTCGCCAGTCAGGAATAGTTGATGGGGGCGTTGTCGAGGCTGATTGGCAGTTTCCTCAATCAGGCAATCTAAAATGGGTAGTGTATCAAACCCATGCCCGTGGGGTTTGCGACAAGAACCATGTACAATTCGTAAATCTTGGAGATGATTCGGCGATAGAACAAATGTTGGTTTCTGGTGGGCAAAATAACTGATATTAACACTAGGAAAGCGATCGCTACATAAAGCTTGTTGTAACGTTTGGTCATTGAATTGGAGATCGTAAGCGTAGATGCGATCGCTCCTCAGGCGATACATATCTAAAGAACGAGCTGTTACGGCAACAATATGTAGCGATTTGCCCAGGGCAATGGTAGAACGTCTTCCCTGGAACAGAGAATTACCTAACACAGTACCGTTATTTGTGGTGTCGTAAACCTTGAGTTCTACCTGACAAGCCTGTTTGAGCGCCAGCCACACCGTAACCGATTCAGGTTCTGTATGCTGTAAGATTGGCCCTGCCAAAATTAGCGGTATGTCCTGTAAATACTCATCCCCAGATTGATAGTTCATTCCCAATAGCACAAACGGTTAAATAAATCAATGCATGATTAAAAATCCATATACCTGATTTTTTGCATACAAGGTTTATGGATATATAGATCAAGTATTCAATTATTGCATTCAATCTCAAGCGATGATCGAATCAATTGTGACTAAAACTTCAAAATATGACAATCTCACCTAATTCTTCAAACATCTGCTCTAGCATTTCTTCCATCATTTCCCGGTTCAAGGAACGTAGAATTTCCGGGCCACGCAGAAATTCTTTGATTGTCATTTTCTGTTCTCGAAAATCCTTGACAAAATCGCGGATAGAAGCAATGACTTGAATTTGAGCTTCAACTTGTTCTACCACCTGATTCATCGGGTCTATACCTGCTTTAGTAGCTTTACGACAATCAGCAACCATTTCCCCTTCTGGTGTATTTTTTACTAAACGTAGCTCTCGTTTCAAGTTTTCATATTGAGTTTTAAGAAATTCGTTTTCTTGTTCTAAACGATTACAGGTTCGGGTTAAATCGTCCTCGCTATTACTATCAATAGATGCACCAAGTTGATGTTGTTGCTCAATTTCTAATAAACGAGCAAAATCTCCTTCTTGGTAGGCTTTGTTGATTTCTTTCATAATTTCTGTATGGCGCATTTGCGTTTCGCCATCTTTGACTTTATCGGGATGAAAGATTTCAGCTAACTTTAAAAATGTTTGGCGGACTTTTCTGGAAGAATTATTTTTATTTGCACTAGGAGATTCTAATTCCTGTTGTGCTTGTTGGTATTGATAGCGCTCTTCAGAGAAAGTCTGCTCTTGTTCATTAGTTTCAAACAATTCGTCTAGTTCTGTATCTTCATCTTCTTGCTCAAATTTTGAACTGATGATTCCTGCTGACTGGAGGCTACGATAAACTCCTTCAATATCTTTTTTAGTTTGTTTACCAAACTTTCTTTTAGTAAAGATTTCATCAAACAAAGTATGAATTTCTCGGTCGATATCTGCCAACTTTTGAAACCGAGGACTACAGCGACTAAATATTTCTGTAGCTAAAGAACGCATCTGCTCGACAAAGTTATTTAACTCAGTCCGTTTTCTCTTAATTTGCTTTAGCAACCATTGATGTTCTTTATCTAAAGCTTCCAGACGAATATGAAAGGAAGAGAGAGCCAGCGATTTTGTTGGGTGGGGTTGGGATGAAGATGATGCTGGTCGATGCATAAAAAAGGTAAGTTTAATTGGATTACAAGTCAGATCAAACAGTATTTACACCTTACTATTTTTTTGTATATACATATAGTCACACCAACTCTTTTAGCTATTGCCCCATGCCCCATACCCCAAAACCCATACCACCCCAAACCACTTATAAATTAATAGCCAGCACTGGCGGCTGAAGATTTTTAAGATTTATATTTAACAAAATTTCCT
>JBBSOP010000487.1:0-4202 GCA_038259655.1 Chroococcales cyanobacterium | reverse complement strand
CTTCTGTCATCCTCAGCAAATACTTCTGCCTCTTGTCGCATTCGTTCTACTTCATTGGTATTTAAACCACCTGTATTAGTAATCCGAACACTTTGCTCTCTACCTGTACCTCTATCTTGGGCAGAAACTTTGAGGATACCGTTGACATCAATTTCAAACGATACTTCTATTTGCGGCACACCACGAGGAGCCGGCGGGATTCCTGCCAGCAGAAATTTGCCCAGACTTTTGTTATCCCTAGACATAGCCCGTTCACCCTGGAGGATGTGAATTTCTACTGAGATTTGCCCATCAACTGCTGTGGAAAAAACTTGGGACTTACTGGTAGGAATTGTGGTATTGCGTTCAATTATTTTGGTAAATACTTCTCCTAAGGTTTCAATTCCCAAGGATAGCGGTGTGACATCCAATAAGAGGAGGTTATCTACTTCACCACCCAAGACTCCAGCTTGAATAGCAGCTCCTAGAGCTACAGCTTCGTCGGGGTTGACAGAGCGATCTGGGGCTTTGCCATTAAAAAACTTGATCAGGGCGTTTTGGACTGCGGGAATACGAGTAGAGCCACCTACTAAAATAATCCGATCTATATCTTGTGGTTTCAGGTCTGCATCTTTCAGCGCCTGGATCATCGGTTCGATGGTAGCTTCAATTAAATGCCCTGCCAACTCTTCAAATTTAGAGCGACTGAGTTCCATCTCCATGTGTTTTGGCCCTGTCTCATCGGCAGTAATGAAGGGCAAGTTGATGGAAGTATTCGCCATGTTGGAGAGTTCAACTTTTGCCTTTTCCGCCGCTTCCCGTAGGCGTTGCAGTGCCATTTTATCTTGAGAAAGATCTAATTTCTCTTGTTGCTGGAAACATTCAATCATCCAACGAACAATACAGTTATCAAAGTCATCTCCACCCAATTGGTTGTTGCCGCAAGTGGCTTTAACTTCAAAAACTCCATCCCCAAGTTGCAAGATTGATACGTCAAAAGTACCGCCTCCCAAGTCGAAGACTAAAATTAGCTGTTCTTGGTCTTGCTTGTCTAAGCCAAAGGCTAAAGCTGCGGCTGTTGGTTCGTTGATGATCCGTAAGACTTCTAGCCCCGCAATTGTCCCAGCGTCTTTTGTGGCTTGTCTTTGGGCATCTGTGAAATATGCTGGTACGGTAATTACTGCTTGAGTAACAGTTTCACCTAAGAAGTTTTCTGCATCTTGCTTGAGCTTTTGCAGGATCATGGCAGATATTTCTTGCGGTGTGTAGTTACGTCCGCGAATTTGGACATCTACAGTATCATCTCTACCTTTAATACAATTATAAGGTACGCGATCGCGTTCGGTGTCAGTATCATCCCACCGCCGACCGATGAATCGCTTGATACTGTAGATTGTGTTTTCAGCATTAGTTACGGCTTGGCGTTTTGCCAGCTGACCGACCAAGCGATCGCCACCCTTGCCAAATCCCACAATACTAGGAGTGGTTCGTCCGCCTTCAGAACTGGCGATCACAATCGGTTGACCACCTTCTAAAACAGCGACGCAACTGTTAGTTGTGCCTAAGTCGATCCCTATAACTTTTCCCATACTTACAGTATTTTTACTGAGTGCTTTTGCCGTGATGTTTCGCGGACTATCTTTTTTGTATGGGCTAAAGCGTAGGGCAACCACCGTGTAAATACTGGTATCAGCAGTTAAAATACATAAAGTTATCCCCAGGTAGCTGCTGTTTAGAGAATCGCATACCCAGCATACCCAACCAAAAAACAGGCTGCTAAAGTTTTACAAACCTCAACAGCCGCCTGCTTGTAGAGATATGCTTCCTGCTCACTTTGGCTAAAACCTAGATACTGTTGGTTAAAAAAAGTGAGCAACTACAGCTTAACTGTCAGTTGGACTCGACTGATTTTCCTGTACAGGTAGCATATCCTCCTTAGGAGCAGCCACTTTGACCATTGCATGGCGCAGCACGCGATCGCCCAAATAATATCCGCGTACTAACTCTTCTAACACTGTTCCTTCTGGATGTTCATCCGTAGGTTCCCGCATTACTGCTTCATGAAGGTTGGGATCAAATTCTTGACCTTCAGGACGCATTGGTGATACGCCTATGCGTTTGAGACAATCTACTAATTGTTTATAAACACCTTGATAACTTTTGTGCATAGTCATCTCACCTTCACTTTGAGGTTTAAGATGCGATCGCGCCCGTTCAAAATTATCAACTATTGGCAGTAATTCTAGAATTGTGTTCCGCTTTACCTGTACGTCCAATTCTTCTTTTTCTTTTTGTGTGCGTTTGCGGTAATTTTCAAAATCTGCCGCAATCCGCATATATTGAGTACTGCGTTCTTCTAGTTGAATTTTCAAAGACTCAATTTGTTGAGTCAATGCTCCTAAGGCTGATGTTTCTACTTCAGCCCTTTGGGATGCGGCGATGCCATCCTCTTGTGTAACTGCCGTATCTCCCGATACGTTGTTTTGGGCTGCCACTTGCTCAATAACCTCGCTGCCAGATTCGTTAGAGTTTATTTCGGCTGGGGAGTCACTCATCATTACTTGCTTTACCTCTGTTGGTTCACCCAATTGCTGGCTTGTATTGTTTACTTGTTTATTTTCATCCATCATTATCTATTCATTCCAGATGCTATTTATGGCAATACTTCACCACAGCTTATAACCGTTGCTATGCAAGGTTCACAAGTGAAGCTGATTTTTTACCGAAATTTTCCTGGAAGTGATGTCAATGTCTTCCTATTGTGACAAATGGTGAACTCGTTAGCATATATGCCTTTGGGGCGGGAACCCGAACGAATCTAACTGTTCCTAAAGTCAGCCCCTCCGGGGAATTAAAAACTAAAAATTAAAAATTAAAGTTTAGACTGCGCTCAGCTGCCACATAGCCGTAAAGCCTGCGGCATAGCTACGCTTAGCGTCTCGCAGAGAAGGGTTAAAAATTAATATCTCCATAGAGAAATTTAAGAGCCAGTTGGTGGTCTTTTCCCATACCACATGCCCAACATCGCTTTTTATGAATTTACTAGTGTAAATGCAAATTTTATGCTTAAGCCTGGGAATACTTGAACCAGAGGTTTTCCTTATTTATTGCTCATTTATGACTTCCTCGTCACCACAACGGCGTAGTACCGCTTTAACTACAAGAACAGAGTTTTCGCCCTTCGGCAACAAGCTAGTACAGTCTGGCTTTGTCAATACTGACCAAATGAGGCAGGCGCTGATTGAAAGCCGCAAGTCTGGCAGACCCCTGACGGAAGTATTGGAGTCGCTCACCGGACAGCAGCTATCACCTGAGTTCCTCAGACAGTACAAGAAACAGCAGCTATTTGAACTTAAAATACTATACGGCGTTGAATTTCTCGATCCGGAAGTCAATGACGTTGGTAATACGATGGTGGGGAACTTGATTGAAACCCTGATTCCCGTAGATATCTGTCGTCGTCATCGTTTAGTCCCACTATCAAAAAATGAAGACCAAAACCCATCCTACGTTTTAGTAGCGATGGTCGATCCGGATAATCTAGAAGCTTCGGATGATTTGAACCGCATCTTGCGCCCCCAAAACCTAGCTTTGCAGCGCATGGTAATTACGCAAGAAGATTATCAACAGCTAATCAATCAGTATTTAGATGAGTTGGCTGTGCGGCAAAAGCATCTGGAACAAGAAAAGTTTACAGATATTAATCAGGACTTAGAAAATCTCGGCAGTCTTGATATTCATGATGCTCCTGAGGAAATGGAAGCTGACCTCGGTTCAGCAATGAAGGGTGCGGAGGATGCCCCAGTCATTAACCTTGTCAATAGAATCCTAGCTAAAGCCTTGCATGAAAAGGTTTCTGATATTCACATCGAACCCCAGGAAGAAAACTTACGCATTCGCTTTCGTAAAGATGGGGTGCTACGTGAAGCTTTCGACCCTTTGCCGAAAAAAATCATCCCAGCAGTGACAGCTCGATTTAAAATTATCTCCAACCTAGACATTGCCGAACGGCGTTTACCTCAAGACGGACGTATTCGGCGGATGTTTGAGGGACGTAAAGTGGATTTCCGGGTCAGTACTTTGCCCAGTCGCTATGGAGAAAAAGTAGTACTGCGGATTTTAGATAACTCTTCTACTCAACTGGGATTGAATAAGTTAATTACCGATCCTGAGACTTTACAGATTGTCCAAGATATGGTTTCCAAGCCTTTCGGTTTAATTTT
>JBBSOP010000486.1:0-4204 GCA_038259655.1 Chroococcales cyanobacterium | reverse complement strand
GAATCCCCGACCGTTCACGGCGGGGAGGATGTCAAAGGTTGGCTGCATTAATCAGACCAAAACCCCATTTATCATCAAACGTTCCGGCTTTTTTGCCAGGAATGGCGCTGTTTTTGCGTAGCAAATCTTTTACCGCCTCTGGGTCGAGCTTAGAGTCACGCTGTAACAGCAATGCTACTAATCCGGTGACAAATGGAGTTGCCATACTCGTACCAGCCATAGCTACAAACTTAGAATTACATGTCATTGAACGATCTAAATTGGCATTAGAGGAAAGCGTAGAAATAATCATTGCCCCCGGTGCTGCCACATCAGGCTTTTGAGCATCATTCCGTAGCGGCCCTTCACTACTAAATTCAGAAATAGTATTTAATTCCAAACCCATTTCTCGCTCTTGAGCATCAATATCTGTGTACTTAATTTTAGTAGTATAGGCAGCAACCGTAACTGCACTCGTTGCGGCTCCTGGGGAACCTATTTTCACTGCATCTTTGACGCTTTTACCTGTGAAAAATACTGCTGAACCATCATCTAATGTCCATACATCAAGTCGTGTTTCCGATGAAGAAGTATTGCGTACTCGCAGCTGCCAAATACCGCCTTGTACTGTTGAATTGCCTTTACCACGAACTTGCACAAAGAAATTATGGTCGCCGTTGGCTTGGTCTGGCCCTGGTGTGACTATTTCGACTTGTGCATCTGGCAAATCGTAATTTTGAGTGGGATTACCGTCGGTAATAATTTTTTGGAAAGGGGTGACAAAACCATTGGGACTCCGCAGGGAAATTTCCAATTCATTGTTATTGCCATACCAACCGTTTAACCAAACTATGCCTACTTGATTTAAGGGAACATTAAAGCGCATACCACGCATTTTTTTAGCAGGTATCTTCGCTTGACCGTGAATATTGTCGTTTCCCTCGTTACCCGCAGCACAGCAAACTATCCGCCCAGAGCCAGATTCGCTGTCAATGATTTTTGATAAAGAGTCGCTACCGTCGTGAGCGTCGGCGTGTCCCCCCAAGCTGAGATTTATGACTGCGGGACGACCCAATTCGCCAGCTATACGGAAAATATAACGGACAGCATCAGCAATGTGAGCATCTTGTAAATCTGATTTGACAACTACCATTTCTGCTTCTGGCGCAATACCACAGTAGGTAGTATCAGCACCGGAGGCAATTCCGGCAACATGAGTACCATGACCATCGGTATCTTGAGAAATGGTCATTTGCGCTCCTGTAAATTCAGCCCCGTAACCGCCTTCTGTGACTCCTGGCCCAGGTAGTGTTTGATCCCAAACCCGCAAAATACGTTCTGCAAAGGCGGGGTGTTGTGCGTCAATACCACTATCTACAATGCCGATGATTACTCCCTTACCAGTCAGGCCAGTTTTATGTTTAAAATCTGGTACTTTTACTGCTGCGGGTGCAACGTCCATCCGCAGTTTCAGTTTGCGCGATGGTTTGATACGCTGGATGGCAGGATCTTCAGATAAGGCATCTAAACCATTTATTGGTAAAAAAGCTGTGCGTACACTTCCTGAATCCTGATTGACTTCAATGCCATATTGCGACATCTGACTCAAGTCTGCATCAGAGTCACAGTAGATAAAAACGATGCTTTTAGCTGGTTTGACAGTATTTTTATGAGCTATTATACCAAGCGATCGCCTGTGTGTAATTAAAGCTGGTACTCCTGCACTTTGAAAGTCTTCATAAGCCAATAGCAGCCCAGGAGAAAGTTTTTCGTGTCTCATTTTGACCTCAAGTTTAGTTCATGCGCTACAAGCAAAGCATCGATTTTAGCAAGATAATTTATTTTGTCATCAATGCAAATATAGTTATCTATTGTTCTAATAGATAATTTCAAATTCAAGTTAAGAACTTAGGAATAACTTATCAATTCCATTTCATGATTGCTAATTTATAACTCATTTTTATAAATTGTCTTTGTTGTCAAATAATTGTTTGTGACTAAAACAACATCTATGATTCGTCAGACAGATCTTGGTAATTTTCACCTACAATTAATCACTATTTCCGAAATTCCCTTTAAGTGATCCAATCCTAAGCTCTGTGATTACGGATAAAGTTAATTTGTATCAAGGGGAGGAAGAGATAGGGAAAGCAGAACTTTTAGACTACTGACTGATTCTCTATCACACTTGAGAGCCGCAAATCAGCAAGTATTTGTAGCGATCGCTCCTAAAAGTATTTCAAAAAAATTCATGCATATTCAAACACCAGACTGGGTTAAGCACGCCGTTTTCTACCAAATTTTTCCAGATCGCTTTGCTAGAAGCAAACAGCCGCACAAACGGTTGTTGCACGAAGCTCGTTGGGAAGATTGGGAAGCTATGCCAACACTCCAAGGTTATAAAGGCGGAGATTTGTGGGGCATTATCGAAAAATTAGACTATATCCAAGATTTAGGCATTAACGCCGTTTACTTCACACCCATCTTTCAATCGGCTAGCAATCACCGCTATCATACTCACGATTATTATCAAGTTGATCCATTGCTGGGTGGCAATGAGGCTTTTAAAGAATTACTAGACGCAGCTCATCAAAGAAATATCAAAGTTGTTTTGGATGGAGTATTTAACCATTCCAGCCGGGGATTTTTCTTTTTTCACGACGTTTTAGAAAATGGCACTCTTTCGCCTTGGGTGAAATGGTTCAAAATTGAAGATTGGCCTCTTGCACCCTACACTGGCGAATTACCTGCAAACTACGAGGGGTGGGCTGACAATCGCGCCTTACCAGTATTTAACCACGACAATCCAGAAGTACGGGAGTACATTATGGAAATTGCCGAATATTGGATTAAATTCGGCATCGACGGTTGGCGGTTAGACGTACCATTTGAAGTTAAAACTCCTGGATTTTGGCAAGAATTTCGTCAGCGAGTCAAAGCCATCAATCCCGAAGCTTATATTGTGGGCGAAGTGTGGGGAGATTCCCGTGAGTGGCTAGATGGCACTCAATTTGACGGAGTGATGAATTATTTATTTACTGGGCCGACAATTGCTTTTACCGCAGGCGATCGCGTTGTGCTAGAACAAGTACAAAGCCGCGACTATCAACCCTATCCACCCTTATTTGCTGCTGAATACGCTACCAAAATCCAAGAAGTATTGCAACTATACCCTTGGGAAATTCAATTAACGCAACTGAATTTACTCGCAAGTCACGACACAGCCCGGTTAGTTACCATCGCTGGCGGCGATAAGCCTAGTATAGAATTGTCAACTTTACTATTACTGACATTTCCTGGTGCGCCCAGTATTTACTACGGTGATGAAGTGGGTTTACCTGGTGCGATAGATCCCGACTCACGTCGCGGGTTTCCCTTAGAAGCAAACTGGGATCAAGAAATTCTCAAAACTCACCGCCAATTAATCGCCCTGCGTCATGCTCACCCAGCTTTGCGTACAGGAAATTACCAAGTTCTTTTTGCTCAGGGAGAACTCTACATCTTTGCGCGAACTTTAGAAAAAGAAGAATTGATAGTTGCCGTTAATGCTGGAACAGCAGCCACAAAAGCAAATGTAGATGTTACAACTTTACATACTCAACCTAACAAGCTGTTATACGGCAATGCTGAAGTTGAGTGGAATAGTGAAAAAGAGCAACTTTCCTTAAGTATTCCCGCACGTACAGGCTGCATCCTGGGTGTAGCTTAGGTTAACAGGATTAGGGGCTAAGAAAGGCAGGGGAGGCAGGGGAAGATGAAGAAAATAACAACAAATGCCCAATGCCCAATCCCCACTTGCTCTGAGCGGTCGCGTAGCGTCTCGTAGAGAAGCCGAAGGGATGCCCCATGCCCAATCCTTTACTTACCAGCAACCATTGCCGGCATCAATACCGCATCAATCACGTGAATCACGCCATTATCAGCGAGAATGTCTGTTTTTAAAATACTGGCATCATTCACCTTAATACCACCATCAGTAGACTCGATCGCCAAAATCGATCCTTCTAGCGTCTGGGCTTCTTCAATTTGTTCCAAGTCTTCAGATCTGACATCACCAAAAGCAACATGATACATCAATATTTTTTTCAGCTTAGGAATGTCTTGCATGAGAGAATCTAAAGTTCCCTTTGGTAGTCGGGCAAAAGCTTCGTCAGTAGGTGCAAAAATCGTCAGAGAATCAGGACTCTGGAGAGTTTCTACGAGTTTTGCCGCTTTAACAGCCTGT
>JBBSOP010000485.1:0-4220 GCA_038259655.1 Chroococcales cyanobacterium | reverse complement strand
TGCTGTAAAAGAATATGGTCAATTGTTTCTTGCAGTTCCTCAACGGAGATTTTATTAAACGTCATAATCGGTATCCTGGCATCTGTACCCGATTCAAAAAAAGTTTCTAATATATGGGAGGGTACATCAAGACTTTCACCAACAGCAGGATTAAGATGCATCAAAATACCTGGTGCTGCATTGATTTCTATGATGGCAAAGTTATTAGACTTCCAAGATTCCGAGAGATTTTTGGCAATAACATCTATACCTAAGCATGTAAGCCGGAAGTGCTGAGCAATGTCTTGCGCCAAAATAATATTATCGTGGTGAACCGTGGATGTAGCATCAATACTCATACCTCCAGCTGAAAGATTGGCGACTTTGCGGAGAAAAACAGTATGGTCTTTTTTGATAACACTATTTAACGATAAACCTTCTTCTTCTAGGCAGAGTTCCATCGCTTCATCGACCTGAATTTTACTCATTGCTGAGGTCGGTGAGTCTAAACGTTCAGGTTTGCGGTTCTCTTGGCGAATCAACTCAGCAATCGTTAAGTAGCCATCACCAACAACCGATGCGGGACGACGTTCTGTAGCAGCAACAAATTTACCATTGACACACAGTAAACGAAAATCTGTTCCGGAAATGCTTTTTTCGACAATTATCCGCGTTGGCTGGTCTTCGGGAATTGCTGCTAAGGCTCTATCGTAGGCGGATTTAAGTTCTTTCGCGTCTTGTACACCAGCGGTAACACCAATTCCTTTATGGCCTACTACAGGTTTAACAGCTACTGGGTAGCCAATTTCTCTTGCTAATGCTAAAGCTTCCTTTTCAAAAAGTACAATATCACCCCCAGGTACGGGGAAACCCAAGGTTTGTAAAAATGCTTTACAGTCATCCTTGCGGGTGGTGAAGTCAGAATCTATATGACTATCACAGTCAAAAGTCGTCGCTACACCCCGGACATGTTTTTTGCCCAATCCATATTGCATCAGTCCTTCTTCCCACAAGTAAAAGGTGGGAATACCTTTTTGGAAGGCTGTTCGCAATAAGGCGTAAACTGTAGGGCCACCATAGACAGATTGCCGAAATCGACTTTGTAGCTTTACAAGTCGTTCGTCAAAAAGGAAACGTTCGTCTTGGGTAATCGCTTCAAACCAATCCCAAACCAAGTAAACTACTTCCCGGCTGGTGCGCTCATGTAGCGATTGGATGCTAATCCGCACAAATTTAGGACATAGCTTGACATTCCAGTGGTTGAGGTGCAAACCCATATCGAGTTTTCCTACTTCTGACACCACTCTGGCAAACAGATGAGCGTAAGATTCGTAGGTTTGTTCGCCTAAATGTGGATAGCGAGCGCCTATCTGAGAAATATAATCTTCAAGAGGCAGAGGCTCTCTATTTGGGACTAGAGCAAAATCAAATACTAGCGCCCCTGTATTTAAGTAAGGGTTAGACCCAACATAATGCTTAAGGTTGAAAATATCGAACACATCGGTTTTTCTAGCATTAACGCGGGCTAAACTAGTGCTTTTTTCTTGAACCATTGATGATAAACCTTTGACTAAACACCCTGAAATCTGGATTCTAATTTATGATTACTTAAACTTTTCGATTGTAGATTGCCTCAAATTAATTTTTATTAGACTTACATAAAATATCTTCTCCGTGTCCTCTGGGTCTTTGCGGTTCATTATTCCATAAATAGAAAGAGATTGGTTTGCCATTTCATTTGGCCTCAGCTTAACCCACTGTTAGGCATTTTCAACTATCCCAAGGCATAATCATACCCCCATTGGTCAGTAGTCAATAAATTTCAGTCTTTTATGCCCAGGGAATATAGAATATCTAACCTTTGAAAGGTACAAGACTTCGGGAAAATTTATATATTTATAAAAATCAGGCATTGAAGGAGACAGCAAAAAATGAATAGCACCCAAGCTGCTCTAAGAGATGAAGTTAGACAACTTGCTGAAGAAGCATTTCGCTGCAAGCTAATTTCTGGTCATGGAGATGGGGCAGATCTTAACGAGTATCAAATTGTCTACCAGGGTAAACCCAGGCATATTTCACTCGAACAAGCACGTTTTTTCTTAACCAACTTGCTTTATAGGAGTGGGATTCATTAGACGTTCTCGTTGAAAAATAAAACTTTAGATATCCAACTGTATGCAAATGTTATTCATATTAAAATGCGGCCGAATTTAGGCATTGATGATGGAGATAACTTTGCCATAAACAATCAATAGCTATTACTTAACGAAACTGTTGTCACTACCTGAGAATAGTAAAAATATAGCTGTTAATTTACTATACGTTAAATAATGCCTCTAGCTTGATTTTCTAGAGGCATTATTTAATGCTTTAGGATGCTAAAAGCACGTATCTTTTTCTTAAAAAAACTTATTGTATCGTAATCCGTCAAACGGATGATTCTCTATGTTCAATTGTCATGCTTTAGTGATATTAACTAGTTAATTTGTATCAGGAGTTACTATGACGGAAAATACAACAAAACGGCAGTTAGTAATTATTGGTGGAGCTGAAGATAAAGAAGATGATTGCCATATTTTACGCGAGTTTGTGCGACGTGCAGGCAGTACGAAGGCAAATATTGTGATTATGACAGCGGCGACAGAACTACCAAGAGAGGTAGGAGAGAACTATATTAGAATATTTGAGCGATTGGGAGCCGAGAATGTACGCATTATTGACACCGAAACCCGTGATGATGCATCTTCATCGACAGCTTTAGGAGCGATCGCTAAGGCAACTGGTATATTTTTTACTGGGGGAGATCAAGCTCGTATTACTAGTATCCTAAAAGATACTGAAATCGATACGGCTATTCACAAACGCTTCTCTGAAGGTGTAGTTGTTGCTGGTACAAGCGCTGGTGCTGCTGTAATGCCAGATAAAATGATTATAGAAGGCGACTCCCAAACAAATCCTCGGATGGAAATTGTGGAAATGGGGCCAGGTCTTGGTTTTTTACCAGGAGTAGTTATTGACCAGCATTTTTCCCAGCGCGGACGCTTAGGACGCTTAATCTCAGCTTTAATTCAAGAACCTGCGGTTTTAGGATTTGGCATTGACGAAAATACGGCTATGGTAGTGAGTGATAGCCAAATCGAAGTGATAGGGCAAGGTTCGGTAACAATAGTAGATGAGTCAGAGTCTACATATAACAACATGAGCGAAATCTTAAAAGATGAGGCTTTAGCGATTTGTGGAGCCAAGCTACATATCTTACCTCACGGTTATAAATTTGACCTCAAGACCCGCCAGCCAATTCTCATTCAAGAGTCTGTACCTAATGTCTCTTTACCAGTTGCTTCGATAAACGGCTAATTTTTAGCAGATGTATTTAGTCGAGCATTGATATTTATTTTTTGTATATTCTTCCTTATTACCTGGAAAAAAATAACGTCAGTTCTATTTTTCAGGTAATAAAAGAACTACTTAATTAACTTCAATTCGAGCAGCATCATATTGGATAATACTCAAGGGTGGCAATGCGATTTTATGAGGTAGTTTTAGCAATTCCCACTATGTCCCAAATTCAACACTTTCATAGAGATCTGCTAAAGGAATTTCAAAGGGAATCGATGAGAGTGAAATATACGATTCTGGATCGTCATATTCAGTAAAGATCCATTTGTGGGAGTCAGTTTTGGAGTATTGCTCAACATGAGCAGTATGTTGAAAGATGGAGTCGCGGCTAACCAGTTCAGTCGTTTCACCTTCCGCGATCGCACTATCAGTTTTTATCGCCTGTTATATTTCTGTTTTAGCCATTAAACTCAAACGTTGGAAAAGTCAATATTTTCGTAAAGTTCTGCAATTTGAATTTGCAACTCAAAGGTACTCAAAGAAAGGGTAACAGTTGGGTCGTCGTATTCTGAAAATAACCACTGATGAGCGCCTGTTTTAACATGATGCTCAACGTGCGTACGGTATTGATCAATCAGCAAATATTCTTGGAAAGTGGGAATTGTACGATAAGCAACAAATTTTTCACCGCGGTCATAGTTTTGGGTGGACTTAGACAACACTTCAGCGATAAAGCAGGGATTAACCACAGTATCTTTGCGTCCAGTTTGAAGTTCTAAGGGTTTTGGCAGAACCATCACATCGGGATAGGTATAGAGATTTGCATCGGGAATCCACAACCGTTGATCGGCATAGAAAGTCCGGTAGTCTTTCCCTTTGAGGGCAGATTTAAGCAAAATATA
>JBBSOP010000484.1:0-4222 GCA_038259655.1 Chroococcales cyanobacterium | reverse complement strand
TGGAAGCGGGGTTTTTAAAGCCGTCGAACTCACGTTAAGAATAGTACTCTATTACTTTAAGTAATTTATCGTTAAGTAAGTTGTGAATTGGCATTATTTGCAACATTGATATCACAGCATTTTGTCTATTTATCTTAATCAAAAATGCCTCAAAAATATTGACAATCCGTATATTATCTCAATAATATTGTGCATAGTATATAGATAATCTGTAAAAATAAAAAAATAGTTCACTCAGAGAGCAACAACAAACAACAAATTTAAAGAATTGGGGTAAAACTAATGAACGCCAAAATTATAGCTGCATTGGCAATTATGGCAGCTTTCACCAGCTTAGAAAGCTCGGTTCATGCCCAGTTATCAGAAGCACCCGCCTTAAATGCAGAAAACTATCAATTAACTGGTGATTCCCTAGAAGGGGTTGGTACTAGAACAGCCCAGGATGACTTTACAAAATTCTTTGATGGTACAAATTCCAAAAGCAGATCCATTAATGATGTAGAAAATAACATTACTCCAAATGGGCTTCGTTTGAATGAGGCAATATCATTTCCAGATACTCAGATTATCTTGCAGCCGGCTCAATCTATGAACGGCAATGATGGAGTGCAAGTACAGTTAGATCTGGGAGATGAGTAAATAATAAAATAGCAAAGTCCTCGAACTTTGATATTGAAAAAATGCCCACAACCGTACTTCTAAAGTATAACTGTGGGCTTTGGACTAACTGCCTAATATCCTGATAGAAGCTAATTTTGTAACAAAATCTGTAACAGCAATATTATTTGAGCTTGTACTCGTTTAGATTGGTAAAAAATCTACGGGTAATCCCTGAATTAAGGGTTAATGTTGTTTAAAGATATACGAGATTATCAAATTCTATTCCTGGGCTTGTTTTTGGTCTTAGGCATTGGTACAAGGGACTGGACACTACGATCGCCATTAATTGCAGTAGCGATCGCCACTTGTTTATTGACACAGTGGATATTGTCATTAGTCGTTAGCAAAGAACCAAAAATCAATTACATCAAGCAGTTCACAAGTCTTCGCAGTGCTTTGATTACCGCCTTAGGACTGAGTTTACTATTGCGGGCTGACCATTGGACAACAATGGTTTTGGCAGGAGTCAGTGCGATCGCTAGTAAATTTCTTTTCCAAGTTGGTAATAAGCATTTTTTTAACCCCGCCAACTTTGGTATCATTTCCGCCTTAGTTCTAGCGCCCGATGCTTGGGTTTCGCCAGGACAATGGGGCGAGGAATGGTGGTATGGGCTGTTATTTGCTGGGACTGGTGGCATGGTTTTGCAGCGGGTGGGACGCTGGGACACCACGGCAGCTTTTTTAGGTGCTTATTCTTTACTAGAAGCAATTCGTAATTTTTGGCTGGGTTGGACTTGGGATGTTTACTGCCATCGATTGATGAGTGGCTCTTTGCTGCTGTTTGCTTTGTTTATGGTTACAGATCCCCGTTCAATTCCCAACGCCCGCATTGGCCGTGTAGTTTGGGCTGTATGCATTGCCATGTTGACTTTTATTCTGCGGAATTATTTCTTTGTTTCTACCGCAGTTTTTTGGTCATTATTTGCCCTTGCACCATTAACCATTCTGCTTGATTTTTTGTGGTCGGCTTCACAATTTTCTTGGCTAAAGGAAGAGGCAGGGGAGCATACTTCGACTGCGCGGTAGTTGAGCGTAGTCGAAACTCAGTAGCCAGGGGGCAGGGTGCAGGGGGAAAGAGGTTTTTAATATTTTTGCATAGATGCCCGGAATAATAACTAATCAAGCAAACCTGACATAACTTAAAAATCGAGGTATAAAATGAATCGTTTTAAATTTGTAATTCCATTACTGTTAGTATTTATAGCTGTGTTGTGCTTTGCACCTGCGGCTTGGGCGTTTTGTGGCTTTTATGTTGCTAAGGCTGATACTAAACTTTATAACAAAGCTTCTCAAGTAATAATTGCGCGAGATGGCGATCGCACTGTCTTAACGATGGCAAATGACTTTCAAGGAGAAGTCAAAGATTTTGCAATGGTAGTACCTGTGCCGACAGTATTACAAAAAGAGCAAGTCCACGTTGCCGAATCCAAAATTATCGAACATTTAGACGCTTTTAGTGCGCCACGATTAGTAGAATATTTTGACTCTGACCCTTGTAACACAGCTTACAACGATTCTCCAATGACTCAAGCAGCACCGAGGGCAGCAGCTAGTAATGAATCAGGAATTAGGAAGAGCGATCGCAGTTTGGGTGTGACAGTTGAAGCGCGTTTCAACGTTGGCGAATATGACATTGTGATCCTCAGTGCTAAAGAATCTGGTGGACTGCAAACTTGGCTCAACCGTAATGGTTACAAAATTCCCAAAGGAGCGAAACAGTTACTTAAACCTTATATTCGTTCTTCAATGAAATTCTTTGTTGCTAAAGTCAACCTAGATACATTTGAGAAATCTGGCTATCAATCTCTGCGTCCATTACAAATTTCCTACCAATCACCTAAGTTCATGTTGCCAATTCGTTTGGGCATGATCAACGCTACCAAAGAACAAGATTTGGTTGTCTACATCCTCTCACCCCAAGGACAAGCAGAAATCACCAACTACCGGACAGTCAAAATCCCGTCAAATACCAATATCCCAGTGTTTGTCAAAGATGAATTTGGCGAGTTTTACAAATCGATGTTTCAAACTGTTTACACCAAAGAAGATCGGAAAGTTGCCTTTTTAGAGTATGCCTGGGATATAAGCAGTTGTGATCCTTGTTCTGCGGAACCGTTGACTTCAGAAGAACTCAAGCAAGCAGGTGTATTTTGGCTGGATGGTAATTCTACACGTAGCATACCAGCATCTCCTGGCTTTGGTCGTCCATCTCCTGTCAATAATAACGTCTTCATTACTCGATTGCATATCCGCTACACCCGCGACAAATTCCCTGAAGATCCAATGTTCCAACAAACCTCTAACCGCGAGTCTTTCCAAGGACGTTATATTTTACAACATCCTTTTACAGGTGAACTCAAGTGTCAAGCAGGTAGAGAATACAAACGGTCTTTGCCTAAGCGTTTTGAGCAAGAAGCCCAAACTTTGGCTAAGTTAACCAACTGGAATATCCAAGACATTCGCCAAAAAATGCAGTTGAATCTAGGCAATCTCACGAGTTCCTGGTGGGATAATTTCTTAGCTTGGCTGGGATTTTAACGTTATGCTGTCAAACTTTCTGGGAAAACTAATTTTAACTAGTAAATTACGAGATTCCTAGACTGTTATGGCAATTCCTCTCTTTTACAGAGATGATAAGCAAACGAATAGCTATGCTAACACCATCGTTTTGATTCTCATCGAAGAGATTTACTCAAAGAATCGAACTTTGGTCTATTGGGCAGTTTCCTATACTGTCCAATTTACCAGTGCCATCAAACAGTTTACAAAAGCGTTAACCAAAGCCGACAACTTTCAACCTGTTTTAGATGAGGTGTTTGATGTCGGCAGTTAACCTCAAAAAAATTCTTAACAAAAAAGAGTTGCCGTCTCTGCTTGAGAATTTAGTATGTCAGTTGAATATTGCTCTTGATGTTGAACTGATAGACGGCACAAAACTAATCAGTATTGGGGAGCAAACCTCACAGAACCAATATCCTATCAAGGTATCAGGAGAAATTATCGGTTGGGTGCTTGGGGAAGAACAGGCGACTTTAATAGCTGACTTACTCTCGTTTCTGGTAAAACAGGAAGCTGAAAAAAAAGAACTCGCCAAAGAACTGCTGGAGAGATACCAAGAAATTGATTTGTTTGAGGATATCTCAACTCAACTGACAACAAGTTTAGATACTCGACAAATTGGCGAACTTGTGCTTCAGGAAATGAGTCAATTGATGGAATCGTCGGCGGGAACGATTCTACTCCTCAATCTTGATGCTACAGAGTTTGAAAGTATCGCCGATTTGGGACAGTTTTTTCAGCAAAATCAGCCACAACCGCATAAAGGCATTATTGGCGATATTGTGCAATCTAACCGCGCCGAAATCGTCAATGATGTGCAGGCCGATCCGCGATTAGATGGGGAAGAAAACTTAGGCGCTTTGATTTGTGTACCGCTAAGAGCCAAAGAGCGAGTATTGGGAGCGATCGCCATCGGCACATCTAAAATTGATGTATACAAAGCTGAACACCTCAAACTCGTAAGTATCTTTGCTTCACAAACTGCGATCGCTATTGAAAAAGC
>JBBSOP010000483.1:0-4235 GCA_038259655.1 Chroococcales cyanobacterium | reverse complement strand
GATAAAAATTTTTGAGTCTCCATCACGGGTAGTTTCATCTAAAATTACTTTGACACGCCGAATATTCGATAAATAGCCCTCATCATCGCTAACTTTAACTGTTTGTTCAAAAACTGTTCCTCCTTCTACTGAACCAATATGCCTGACTTACTCAGCAACTTCCTTTCAACTGCCTTCATTCCCCACGGGCATTGTTATCTCTGGAAGCCGGGTTTAGTCTGGCTACATTTAATTTCAGATGCATTGACCGCGATCGCTTATTACTCAGTCGCCATAGCAATTGTTTACTTTACAAATAAGCGCAAAGATCAGCCAGCCAAGACTGTGACGCTACTGGTTGGGTACTTTTTTGTCTTCTTCTTGTGTGGCACTACCCATTTAATGGGAGTAGTTACGCTATGGTATCCCATTTATTGGTTTTCAGGACTGCTGAAAGCTTTCAATGCCATCTGGTCATCCTATGCTTTCACCTTTTTATTGATTCCCTTAATTCCAATCGCGATCGATGCACCAAGTCCAGCCCAACTGGCCATCACGAACCAGGAACTGGAAGATAGCCGAAGCCGCATCCAATCGATCAATGTGGAGTTGGAGCAACGGGTACAGAAACGCACAGCAGAATTGAGAGTATGGCGCTAAAGTCATTTGCGCTGCCTCTGTCAGTGAGGCCTTAAAAATCATTGAAAATGCTACAGGTCAAAGCCTAGATGTTTTATTGACACTCCCCGGCATGAATGCGCGGGGATTCTGTAATCTACGTCAGAACTTGCTCTAGCAGGCTTGCACCAACTAGCGTAGAGATTCCGACTCCTACAGCGTTACTTTGGGGATGCCCTCCCCTAGCTTGTCTTGCAAGATTTAGAATATTTACCGCAGCATTAACATCTCTATGCAACTGACATCCACAAACACAATTATGGGTGCGAGTTGATAGGGTTTTTTTGACAATTACACCACAACTACTACACTCTTGAGACGTGTAATGAGGTGGTACAGCGACGGTTAATTTGTCAAACTTAACGGCAAAATATTCTAACCACTGTCTAAACAAATACCAACTAGCATCACTAATTGATTTTGCTAAACAGTGATTTTTAACCATATTAGAAACTCTTAAATCTTCGTAGGCTACTAAGTCGTTAGACTTGATTACGCAACGTGCGACTCTCTTCGCATGTTCTATACGTTGCCTACTTACTTTTAAGTGTTTTTTGGCGTAGACTTTTCTTGCTCTACGTCTACCCGATGAACCTTTTACCTTTTTGTAAATGCTTCTTTGAGATTGCTTAATAGATGCTTGTGCTTTTCTCAAAAACTTAGGATTAGGTTCATGATGCCCGTTACTGTCAGAATAGAAGGACTCTATCCCAACATCTAAGCCTATTTCTTGCCCTGTTTTTGGCTGAATATCTACAACATCAATTCCGATACAAAATTGAGCGTAGTAGCCATCAGCACGACGGATTAAACGTATTCTCTTGATGTCTTTAGTATCGTATGTTTGCAAATCCCATTTACCTAAAAGCTTTAAATCACCAATACCTTTTTTATCAGTAAAAGTGATGCGTCTTTTGGTTGGATGCAACTTCCATCCCGATGTTTTGTATTCAACCGAACGACAATCTTTTTGAAAGCGTGGAAAACCTGTCTTGGAAAATCGCTCCACTTGGTGAGGCAGCCCGGTCTTGTTGTTCCAACAAAGAGGAGCCAGCGCGGTCTTGGGGGTTTCCCCCAGGAGCGACTGGCGTTGGACTGCCGAACCCGCAGGGGGAGACCCTAAGACCGCGTTTTCCGCTTTTTTGCCAGACTTTTTAGACTTACAGTTAGACGCTCGCGGACTCGCTACCGCTACGCTATCGTAAAACCTTGATATAGCGAACCATCCACGCTCTGCGGCTGATTGTACAGCCATAGAATTTAAGTCAGCAACAAAAAGAAACTCTTTGCGTAATTGGGTGGAATACTTGTTAAGGGTAAATTTATCCACTTTTAAATCTCTATCAGCATCCATCCAAAATTTAATCGCTTTATTGCGGATGAATTGGGTGGTGCGGATAGCATCATCAATAGCTGAATATTGAGCTTTTTTACATTTAACTTTATATTCCAAAACCAACATTGTTTTAATCTTGTTACTAAACTTTGTGTATTCGACCTATTACTAATATACAATAGCTGTATACAAATTATTAAGTATTATTGTAAAGTTATGGCTAAGTTTTCTCCTGATGAGTATCGGCACGAGGGTAACGCGGTTTCACTCCTGAACTACCATTTTGTGTTTATTCCGAAGCGCCGTAAAAAAGTGCTAATAGGGATTATCGCAGAGAAACTACAAGAAGTTATTTTTGAAGTTTGTGTTGAGAACCGATGGAAAATTATTGCATTAGAAATTATGCCAGACCATGTACACATGTTTGTCAATGCCAAGCCAAGTGACGACCCTAGTAAAATTATTCGATTGATTAAAGGTCGAGCATCTCATGTGTTAAGGAAAGAATTTCCAGAGTTAATGAAATTACCAACCCTCTGGACACCTAGCTATTTTGTAAGCACAGCGAGTAATGTTTGTACAGAAACAGTTAAACGATATATTGAACAACAAAAAGCATGAAGGCAGGATTAATCCTGCCACTAACCTTCATCCCCGGTCTGAAGCGCAGAATACGGCACTACGTACCTGTTCTTCCGGGGTTTTCGGCATTCATCTTATAAGCGATATTGGAATGCCGGATGAGGATGGCTACTCACTGATTCGGAAACTGCGACAACTTGAAGTACAGCGTGGCGGTCGGATGCCAGCAGTTGCACTAACGGCGTATGCAAGGAGTGACGATCGCACAAAGGCTCTGTTAGCAGGCTTTCAAATGCATCTTACCAAACCCGTAGATGCAGCGGAGTTAGCGACGGTAATTGCCTGTCTGACCGAACGAACAGGAAGGTTTTAATTTGTTTTAAGGGACTTCCTCTAACGCCTGTTCAAGATTTGTGATAAATCTGGATTAAACAAAATGCAAAATTTCTGGTTGGTAAGGTGCATTAGGAAAGTAACGCACCTTACTAAGGTTGTAGATTATGCGATCGCCTACCTGACTACATTACGGAGTTTTTTGCAGATCAGGTCTTTCTTCTGGGATGATCGCATCTGCTACAGGGCAAACTTGGATACATATACCACAATCAATACAAGTGGCAAAGTCAATCCAGTACCAATCAGTTCCCTTGACATTTTTGCCTGGGCCATCATGGATGCAAGCTACCGGACAGGCATCCACGCAGTCAGCAACACCTTCGCAAACATCAGTAACAATCGTGTGCGGCATTTCTCGATTCCCTCTCTTCTGAATCAGCATTTCTAGCCTAACAGGAGCGGAGGGGATAGGGAGCAGAGGGGCAGGGAGCAGGGAGAAAAGGAGAGAAGTGCGGTCTTGGGGTCTCCCCAAGTGGAGCAACTTCTCCCAAGGGGAGACGCTACGCGAACGGGAGAAAGAGGTAATTTTTCTTCATCCCCCGGTCGCAGAGCGTAGCCGAAGTGTGCACCCCGCACCCTGCCCCTCTGCTCCATGCCCCATGTCCCATGCCCATTCTTAACGCAATGGCTCAATGGTGGGCGAACTATCGGCTTTGATCCAAGCGATTTGGGCAATACCGCGATCGCTTGCATATTGCCGAATGGCTTGTGCATCTCTGCCACCTAAATCCATTTCCACCCGTACCAAATGAGAAGACTCACGCAGCTTTTGGGCGTATGTAAAGGCAGCAGCCTCAGCAGTTGGTGTTTCGGGGACAACTAGCCATTCGCTGACTGGGGTTGCCTGTGGCAATTGCTGAGTAGGTAAAAGAACTTGGTATAAATCTTCGATGTTGAGTACGAAGCCAATTCCGGGAATATTTTCTTTTTGGGGATGATACAACCCCAAAAGTTGGTCGTAGCGACCACCCCGACCTAAAACCCGTGCTTGTGACCCAGTATTACTGACCACTTCAAAGACAATGCCAGTGTAATAGTCTATGGTTTGGATCAAGCTGAGGTCAAGAATAATGGGGATTTTCCCCCCAGATTCTAGTAACTCTACTAGTGATTTCAGGTTATTTACTGCTGCTTGTTGCTCTGCATCTAAGCCTAAGGAACTGACTTTTTGTAATACATCTGCACTATTTCCGCGCAAATCTAGCATGATTCTGGCACGATCGCGCAGTTGATCACTCAAAGGCAAGGTATCTATAGTGATACG
>JBBSOP010000482.1:0-4244 GCA_038259655.1 Chroococcales cyanobacterium | reverse complement strand
CGCGGGTCTCCAAATGCTTTTACCCCAACTGCTTGAGCGTGTATTCTGATTGGATTTTCCACTGCCTTTTACTCCCCACAACTCCTTCTGTTATTACTTTACTTGGACTTGTGTGTACACCGTAGCCCAAGGGGAGAGGGGTTGGGGAGAGGTTCATCGAACTCACGTTGAATTAAGCTGAATGGGCAGAATTAGGATATAAGCGGATTATTATTTGTGATTTTGATGACATCATCAAAGTTGCTGTAACAAGGGTAACTAAGAGGAAAGCATGAAAAAAGCGATTATTGCCAAAATATTGACTACATCACTCGGTTCGATAGCTATATTTACTCCAAATCAAGCCTCGGCTCAACTCATACCACAACCTTGGGTTTCAGTGGGTGCAAAAGATGGCGATGTAACTTATGCTGTGGGAGCTAGAGCTTTAGATTTGGGGGTTGAAGTAGGAAGCGGGGTTGATGGTGCTACTGGAGTAGATGTTCTGAAATTTATTAGCTTGCCAGTAATTTCACCTTATGTAGGACTTGGATATTATTCAGAAGATAAAGGTGTTGCAGTTTCAGGCGGTGTTCAAGTAAGTGCTACAGATAACGTTTTTGTTGGAGCTGGTTACAATTCTGTCCGAGGATTCAACGGTCAACTGGGAATAAAGTTCTAATTTTTCTTGTAAAAGTACGTTTAAGCAGATTGTAGATTTATATAGTTAATCAATTCCTCGGTTGACCTTTTAAGCTAGCTGAGGTTTTGATTTTCTGGGTTCTAAGTCATTTGTGCGATCGCTATCAAATTCGCAAATATATTCCAGGCGCGTTAATTTAGAAGAATCTCAAAAAAAGTTATATAGCAAGCAATTAATAAAAATCTTATCTTTTACGTACAGGCTATAAAACCCATAACAACAATGAACCAGGTAGATTATCTACGAATTAGCCTCATTGATCGCTGCAATTTCCGTTGTCAGTACTGTATGCCAGAGGGGGCAGAACTAAACTATATCCTTAAGCAACAATTATTAACTGACGAAGAATTACTTACCTTAATTCAAAAAGTATTTATCCCCGTAGGCTTTACCCGGTTTCGTCTGACTGGTGGAGAACCTCTGCTGCGTCCCTGTGTGGTGGATTTGGTAAAAGCGATCGCTTCATTCCCCCAAACACAAGACCTCTCAATGACGACCAATGGGTTTTTACTCGCCCCAATGGCGGAAAGTCTCTACAATGCTGGTTTACGGCGGATTAATATTAGCTTAGATTCTCTCGACCCAGATATTTTTAACCAAATTATTGGTAACAACGGTCGTTCTCGCTGGCAACAAGTGTGGGATGGGATTCAGTCTGCCTATCATGTAGGATTTGACCCACTCAAGCTGAATGTAGTGATTATTCCTGGTGTTAATGACCACGAAGTTTTAGATTTAGCTGCTTTGACAATTGATAAACAGTGGCACGTCCGGTTTATTGAATTTATGCCCATTGGTAACTGGCAATTATTTGGCGATCGCGGTTGGATATCTTCAGCCGAATTACGGCAACAAATCCGCGATCGTTGGGGCTTGTCAGAAGCTCAAGTTCGCGGTGCTGGCCCTGCTGATGTCTTTCAAATTCCGGGGGCACAAGGGACATTAGGATTTATTAGCCAGATGTCAGAATGTTTTTGCGATCGCTGTAACCGAATGCGCCTGAGTGCTGATGGCTGGCTGCGTCCTTGCTTGTTAAATGAGACTGGTCAAATTGACTTAAAAACTGCTTTACGTTCTGGTATCAGCACCATGCAATTACAAGAACAAGTTAGACAGTTATTAACACTCAAGCCAGAAATTAACTTTAAACAGCGCGATTCTGGCACTACGGCTGCATACAGCCGTACTATGTCGCAAATTGGCGGATAGTTCAGTTGTCAGTTGTCAGCGATGCACTGAGTTTCGACTGCGCGGCAATCGAGCGAAGTCGAGATTCAACTACCGCTTGTCGAAGTGTTGTCAGTTGCTACCTCATTACTCATTACTCATTACTCATGTTGTCAGGTGTCAGTAGCTAGTTGCTCCACTAACTACTGACCACTGACCACTGACCGTTGACCTAAGCTTGCCGTGAGTAGTATTCCACTACCAGCAGTTCATTAACTTGTAGCGCGATCCATTCCCGTTCGATAACACTGTTAACTTTTCCAGTCAACTTGTTTTTGTCAAACTCTAAATGACTGGGGAGGTTAGCTAAACCTGGATATTGCAAATTGGCTTCCACTAGTTTGCGCGATGCTTCTCGGTTTCTGACAGCAACTTCCTCTCCGGGACGGCAATGGTAACTAGCAATATTCACTGGACGACCATTAACTGTGATGTGACCGTGATTCACCAGTTGGCGAGCAGCTGGAATGGTGGGAGCCATCCCCATGCGAAAAACCGTATTATCCAAGCGCATTTCTAAAAGTTGCAGCAGCACTTGTCCGGTAGAACCAGTAACACGTCTAGCTCTACGCACATAACGTAACATTTGCTTTTCAGTCAGACCGTAGTTCATACGCATCTTTTGCTTTTCTTCTAGACGAATAGCATACTCAGAGCGTTTTTTACGGTTTTGACCGTGCTGACCTGGTGGATAAGCACGTCTGGGACTTTTACGACTTAATCCTGGTAATTCGCCCAAGCGACGGACAATTCTGAGGCGTGGCCCTCTATATCGGGACATGAGTTTCCTTAATCTAATCCTGTTTAAATTTTACTCAGACATACTATTATAAATAGTCGGAAATGATTATTGTCAAAAATCATAAATTTAATCATTAAAAATTTATGCCAGGATCTACCAATTTTCCTGTTTCCGAGGAGATTTGTTGCACATTTGAGTTAGCATAACTTTGGGTGTTTGGAGAACGGCAATGTGCAAAACAGAGGTTAGCAGGTTGAACAGGGAACAAGGCAGTTCAGTTTCTGCGACATTCAAGAATAAAGCAATTCGGTTGACAGCACCAGTTTTAGCTATGGCTGGATGGTTGTTAGCGATCGCTCCTGGTATGGCTGCTTCCTATAATAATGACTACGGTGTCTGTGCAGGTCGAGTTACAGGTGAGGGCGCAACTGCACAAGCAGCATCACAAGCCTGTGCCAGGGCGCTGCGTCCGAGAGATTTAGCTTCTTGTGTGGTTTATATCAAGAGGAACACAGAAATTACAGCAGCAGATGCCCTTTCTGCTTGTAGCCAAGCCCGCCGTCCTAAGGATTTAGCTTCTTGTGTAACTGGTATCAGCAATAATACCAAAGGAGCAGTTAATTCTGATGTTTTAACTTACTGTGGTCGTAGTTTATTACCCGTGCGCTTTGCTCAGTGTGTTGTAGGCTTAAGTAGTGAAATTGACTTGACAGCGATTCAAGCACTGAATACTTGTATTGATGGTAGCGATCGCATTGGTGGTTTGCCGCCTTCATCTGTATTGTTTCCTACTCGACGTTCCACGGAATTTAGCCCAACTTTTGAGACTAATCCAATTCCTGGGAATCCAGAAAGTAGATAGATTTACAATACTAAAATTACTTTTCTAAAAAATTGCTCCAGTTCTAATGGAGCAATTTTTTTAGGACTGCTTGGCCAAGTTAAAGATTTATAGGAGAGTAGAAAAGTGAGTATTTATCTCGACTCGGCGATCGCTGCTGAAGCTGAAATTGCTAGACAATTAGGTTGGGTTAAAGGTATCACAACTAACCCAACTTTGTTATCCAAAACCGATTTACCAGTGGAGACTACACTCCAAAAATTGGCAGAGTTAACTACAGGGCCAGTATTTTATCAATTGATGTCGTCTAACTTAGATGACATGGTAAAAGAAGGACGGGCAGCTTTTGAAATTATTGGGCAACAGACTATATTAAAAATTCCGGCTTCTTTAGTTGGTTTTCAAGCGGTGGTTTCTTTGTCACCAGAAATTCCTTGTGCAGTGACAGCAATATATAGCGCAGCTCAAGCGGCTGTTGCTCAAGAAGCCGGGGCTACTTATGCGATCGCTTATGTCAATCGCGCCACTAAACTTTTAGGTGATGGTATAGCCTTGGTGCGAGAAATGGCCAATGTGCTGACAGGCAGCAACACAGAAATTTTAGCAGCTAGTATCAAATCTCCTGAAGAAGCAGCGGCATCTCTACAAGCTGGCGCTCATCATCTCACTTTACCTTTAGAAATGTTACAGTCAATGACCACTCATCAACTCTCGCAGCAAACTATTGATGAGTTTGCCAAAAATGGACGTGG
>JBBSOP010000481.1:0-4263 GCA_038259655.1 Chroococcales cyanobacterium | reverse complement strand
GTAATACGGAAAATACAGATACATTGAGAACGCTCATTCAAAAAATGAGACTAGCCTATCAGCGGGGGGAGAATGCTATGGCCTGTGCTAGGGAAATCATTGGCGAATCGGAAAATTCTTTAATTGCAACACTGATTTCGTATGATTTGCAAGCAGGCTCCTACATTTCTTCTGCTAAAAAGAACCCAGATATTAATGAACGTTGGTGTCAGCAAGTTGCAAATATTATTAATCCCTTGATTAAAAACAAAAAACAATTTACTTTGTTAGAAATTGGTTGTGGTGAGGCTACCACCTTGCGCGGTGTACTTGAAAAACTTTCCCATGTTCCCGAGTATTCTCTTGGTTTTGATTTAAGCTGGTCAAGGGTCGCTTATGGCTTGCGTTATCTCTCAGAGAAGCAGATACAGGGATCTTTATTTGTAGCGGATCTGTTCAACATACCGTTGGCTGATGAGAGTATTGACATTGTTTATACCTCTCATTTTTTAGAACCTAATGGTGGTCGAGAGAAGGAGGCAATTAAAGAGTTACTTAGAATCGCCCGCCATGCAGTATTATTAATTGAGCCAATTTATGAACTGGCTTCCCCAGAAGCTCAAGAGCGTATGCGCTACCACGGCTACATTCGGGGACTCAAAGACGTGGCAACTCAATTGGGTGCTGTAGTAACAAACTACAAATTACTGGATTTCACTCACAATCCCCTTAATCCTAGTGGACTGTTGCTACTGGAAAAAGCTACAACTGTCAATTCCACTGTCGGAATTTCCTGGTCTTGTCCTTTAACTCGTACAAGACTAGAAGATATCGGTGATGTATTTGAGTCTAAGGAGACTGGCTTGGTTTATCCAGTATTGCGAGGTATTCCTATGTTGAACCCCTCAAATGCCATTGTTGCTTCAGGAATAACTGACGGTACTATAAACTGATTTTTGTAGCTGTGAGGAGGCAATCGTCAATGCAAGTCGTTTTTCGGGTCGATGCTTCTACACAAATAGGCACAGGCCATGTGATGCGCTGCTTGGCTCTGGCTCAAGCATGGCAAGACACCCAGGGACCAGCGATTTTTGTAACGACAACTTCTGTACCTGCCCTGGAGGAACGTCTCCAGTCAGAAGGAATGCAAGTTGTCCACTTGACAACAGAGCCAGGAAGCTTGGATGATGCCCAGCAAACGGCGACACTGGCTCATCAGTTTGGGGCAACTTGGGTTGTGGTTGACGGGTATCACTTCGGAGGTGAATATCAGCAAATCCTCAAACAGTCCAAATTGCATCTATTATTTATCGATGATTACGGACACGCGGAACATTATTATGCTGATTTTGTCCTCAATCAAAATATCTCTGCTGACGAGCAATGGTATAACAACCGAGAACCGTACACTCAGCTATTGCTTGGCACTCGTTACGTTCTTTTGAGGCGGGAGTTCTGGCAGTGGCGGGGTTGGCAGCGAACAGTGCCTCCAGTGGCTAAAAAAGTTTTGGTGACTTTGGGAGGTGCAGACCCTGATAATGTTACACTGAAAGTCATTCAGTCTTTGCAGATTGTGGAAGTGGAGGAACTAGAGGCAGTGGTCGTTGTCGGGGGAAGTAACCCGCACTATGAGAATCTCAAAATGGCTGTGCAGGATTCACGTTATCCCATCCAATTGCAACGGAATGTCACCAATATGCCAGAGTTGATGGCTTGGGCAGATGTGGCTATTTCGGCTGGCGGTAGCACTTGCTGGGAATTAGCTTTTATGGGTTTGCCGAGTATTTTACTGATTTTGGCGGAAAATCAGAGGGCGATCGCTGAAAAACTAGCAACTCTTAATCAAGTAGTTAATCTGGGTTGGCATCAAGATGTTAAAGCGCAAAACATTGGTTCAACACTTTTTCAACTCTTACAATCAGCAGAACAAAGAGCAAAAATGATTAAAGTTAGCCAACAAATAGTAGCTAGAGAAGGATGCTCCACAATTTTACAGAATTTAGAAGCAAATTCTATTCAACTAAGACCCGTAATAGAAGACGATTGTGAAATTCTGTGGCATTGGGCTAATGATCCAGTTATTCGTTCTGTATCATTTTCCTCAGAATCTATCTCTTGGACAGATCATGTTCAGTGGTTTACCTCCAAATTATGCGATCAGAATTGCGTTTTTTATATTGCTCTGAACCAAGATAATGTGCCAATTGGACAAGTGCGCTATGAAATTACCCATAAAGAAGCAACTATTTCTTTGGGACTAGCGGAATCTTTTCGAGGACAAGGCTATGGTAGTAAATTGATTTTATTGGGTTGCAAAAAACTTGGTCAAAAGTCAGTCGTTGAAAGAATTAATGCTTATGTAAAACCCAATAATTTAGCCTCTATAAGAGCTTTTTTAAAATCTGGTTTCCAAGAAGTAGGACAAAAAACAATTTGCGATCAACAAGCCGTACATTTAATTAAAAATTTATAATCAAAATTGATGATGCAAAAACAGATTCTAATTGCAGATAAAAGAGTAGGTAATACTGTTCCCCCCTTTATTATTGCCGAAATGTCTGGCAACCACAATCAATCCTTGGAACGAGCCTTGGAAATTGTTGAAGCTGCAGCCAAAACAGGAGCGCACGCCCTCAAGCTCCAAACCTACACTGCTGATACGATGACTTTAGACATTAAGGAAGGGGAGTTTTTCATTGATGACCCCAACAGCTTATGGTATGGTCACTCTCTCTATGAACTATACCAACAAGCTCATACTCCTTGGGAATGGCACGAACCCATCCTCAAACGCTGCAAAGAACTCGGCATCATTGGCTTTAGCACCCCCTTTGATACCACGGCTGTTGATTTTCTCGAATCCTTAGATGTCCCCTGCTACAAAATAGCCTCCTTTGAAAATACCGATTTGCCTCTGATTCGCAAAGTTGCCAGTACGGGCAAGCCGATGATCATTTCAACGGGTATGGCAACGGTTGCTGAGTTAGATGAAACCGTCCGAGCCGCCAGAGATGCGGGATGTCATGATATAATTTTGCTCAAATGTACCAGCACCTACCCTGCTACTCCAGAAAACAGCAATCTTCTGACCATTCCCCATCTGCGGGAACTGTTTAACGTGGAAGTCGGTCTGTCTGACCACACAATGGGGATTGGTGTTGCTGTGGGTAGTGTTGTCTTGGGTGCGACAGTTATTGAAAAACACTTTACCCTCCGTCGTGCAGATGGTGGTGTGGATGCCACTTTTTCTATGGAACCGTCAGAAATGGCTCAACTGGTAGTAGAGTCAGAACGGGCTTGGCAAGCACTGGGCCAGATTCACTATGGGTCAACTCAAGCAGAGCAAGCCTCTAGGATGTTTCGCCGGAGCCTGTATGTAGTAGAGGATATGAAAGCAGGGGATGTGTTAACTGTTGACAACGTGAGAGCAATTCGTCCAGGGTTAGGTTTACCACCAAAGTATCTGGATGGGATATTAGGGAAGAAAGTCAACTGTGATATAAAGCATGGAACAGCACTTTTACTAGACTATTTAGGTTAGGTTTGGTTGGTTTGGAATTCATGACAAGCAACTAACAGTTATTCAGGAAATTCAACTGTGATACTCATGGTTTCAATTCGAGCAAAAATTCTAACAGGATTTTTGATGAATTTTTCTGGATTTTTTGGTGCGATCTCGATCCATTCCCCACCCTATAATTATCTTTAATTGCGATCGTCACTTTATTATGACTAAATTGCGGGGCTTTATGGAAACAAGCGATCGCGTCATCCATCAAATCTTTTTCTGCCAAATACCGACTAAAATCATAATAAACCATCGCCTGATGAGGATCGCGCTTTAACACATGATCAAAACAAGCAAGAACTCGATCGAGTCCAACTTGTTTAACCCAAATTACTCCCCAATTAGGATTTAATTCAATAGCGCGATAATAGCCTAAATTCGCCCCATCAATATTGCACAATTGCGTGTAGGCTTGAGCCATACTATAATAACTAGAGCCATTAGGACTAATATCTATAGCCCGTTGGAAAGATGCGATCGCCTCTTCAAAGCGTCCTAGCTTAGCCAAAGTCTCCCCTAAATTATGGTGATATAATTGAAATTTAGGATTTTGCTCTATGGCCTGATAGTAATAGGTAACGGCTTCGGAGAATTGACCTTTTTGTTTCAGTTGGTTAGCCGTTGAAAAATAGCTAGTAGTCATGGTTTTGGATTAGTGGCCATTGGCGAAATGGTCTTAATTTATCATTACTTTATCAGATTTAGGGCAGATCGCT
>JBBSOP010000480.1:0-4267 GCA_038259655.1 Chroococcales cyanobacterium | reverse complement strand
CGCTTTGATCCGGAACGAGGTCGAGCTGTTACCCAAAAACTTGATGCTAAAAAGGCACTTGCTGGCGATGCGGCTCAAAATGTGGCATTGCAAGATAATGATGTGATTGTTGTTGGTCGCAATTTAATCGCAAAAATTACTAATGTCCTTGGCACTATTACTCGACCTTTCTTTGATATCCGCAGCTTTATTCGCTTTTTTGACTTCTTAGGCGGCGGCTCAAATTAGTCGATTTGTTTAAGAAGAGATTGACTAACTTGTAGCCTGTTTCTGTAGCTATTGCTAGATAATTGAGGACATAAGCTAATCATAAAACTCTATCTCCTATCCCTTGTCCCCTGCTATACATGCTTCTGCCATGACCCCACCAATTGTTAAACGCTATTTTATTGCTTTTGAAAAGTACAAATGGATTGGATTAGCCAGTTTTGCTTTAGTTGTAGCAGGGTCAACAGTCGTTGCCATACAGCCCGCACCACCAACTACTTATGTAGCAGACGGCGCACTCACTTACAATCGTCCACCCGTATCGTTTTCTGCTACTGGCAGTGAAATTCAGCAACAAGGCCAAGAACTCAGCCAAGAAGTTTTACTATCAGACCAAATTATTGAATCTGTAGCGGCAAAAGTCAATGTTCAACCAAAAACGATTGGTACAAGTGTCGCTCTCAATTTGCCAGAAAAAAATAGGGCTGGAGAACTAACATCTACAATCATTAATCTCAAATATAAAGATACTGACCCCAAGCGCGCCCAAGAAGTTTTGCAAGAATTGATGCAAGCAATGGTCAAGCTGAGTGGTGAGATTAATACGAGGCGATTAACAGCAATTATTCAAAAAATCAATGAACGCGTACCACAGGCTAAGTCAGAACTACAAGCGGCAGAGCAGAAACTAGAACAATACGATCGCATCCAACGACCGGCAATATTAGCAGCTGAAAATGGTACTTTATTAGCAGCAGTTACCAGTAGCCAAAATCAGCAACGGCAAATTAAATTAACTGTTTCTGGAATTGATGCCCAAATTCGCAGTTTACAAGACAAGCTAGGTTTAAATGTCGGCCAAGCTTATGTTTCTTCTGCTTTGAGTGCCGATCCAATTTTGGCTGGCTTGCGATCGCAAATTTACCAAACTGAATCGCAAATCGCTTTGTTACGTAAAGACTTGCGACCTGAACACCCTACCATGATTCAGTTGCAGCGTCAAAAACAAGCGATTGAAGAATTGCTACAACAACGTGCTACTGAGGTTGTAGGAGGTGGCGGTACAGCAGCTCCTTTGGCTGGTAATATTACAGGTATCCGCGCCCAAAGTAGTCTTGACCCAGCTAGACAGCAGTTAGCAAACCAGATGGTGGCGTTACAAACCCAACGAGAAACGCTACAACAACAATTCGCTGAACAAATTCGAGAAGAGGCAAAATTACGGCAAGAATATTCTCAGATACCTAATAAGCAATTAGAGCGATCGCGCTTAGAACAGGAGGTGGGACTCAAAAAAGCCGTTTATGACCAAATGCAGGCGAAGCTAACTGATGCTCAGACCGCAGAAGCAGAAACCGTTAGTAGTCTTAATATTGCCAGACTTCCTGTTGTCATTGCCGATGTTAAAAAAGAGAATAATCCTATTGTTACCTTGGGCGTTGGTAGTTTTTTAGGCTTGTTAGTTGGCGCTGGCGTGATCTTCTTATTGGGAGCTTTAGAAAATACCTTCAAAACCCACGAAGATATCCGCGACAGTTTCAAGCAACGGGAAGTTGCTTTGCTGGGAGAATTACCTTTAATGCCAGTTGATGATTTAGACCCAGCAGCGATGCCAATATTGCTGTCTCACGATTCTCCCTATTTAGAGTTTTACGAGAAATTACGCAGCAATTTGCGCCGAATTGGTGGTAAAGATTTGAAAGTACTGCTGATTACTAGCACCATTGCCCAAGAAGGTAAGACGGTGAGTGCCTATAACTTAGGTATAGCTACCGCCCGTGCTGGTAAAAGAACTTTAATCATTGAAACAGATTTGCGATCGCCCTCTGGTGCTAAATCCTTGAAAGTTACTCCTGACCCTGATGCTAGTATTGAACCTCTACGCTACTATGCCAGGTTAAGTGAATGTATCCGCCTGGTTCCTGATGTAGAAAATTTATACATAATTCCCAGCCCTGGGCCTGTGCGTCAATCTGCTGCTATTCTTGAATCCAGCGAAATGCGGCGACTCATAGAAGATGCCCGTGAGCGTTATGATTTTGTGATTTTAGATACTAATCCTCTGAGCTTATCTAATGACGCTTTATTAATGCAACCTTACAGTGATGGTATAGTTCTTGTCGCACGACCAAACTACACCCAAGAAAATATGTTAGGTGAAGCTATTGACCAATTGGTTGAAGCTGAATTGGGGTTATTGGGTGGGATTACTAATGGTGCTGATATTGCCGTTTTTGTGCCTTCTTCAGACGAAACCTCATCAGTTTCTTCATCTCATTTGGAAGACTCAGAAGAAGTTTCGGCTGGTGCTGGCAAAAACTAACAGTTAGAAAGATTGAGCATGATAATTATTCCCAGGCGCTATTATTCATAGTCACTTCTAAACAACCCAAACAAGGGAGCAAGAATCATTCCAAAAACAAAGCCTCCGATGTGCGCCCAGTAGGCAACCCCACCTGTTTCCACGCTCATATTAGCGGCTACTTGTAGGCTAGCAACACCAGAGATCAAATTTTGGATAAAGAAAATTCCAATCATTACCAGTGCAGGAACCCTGAAGGTAGTCACGAAAAAGCCCAAGAAAATTAAAGTCGTGATTTTAGCATGAGGAAAGCGAATAATATACGCGCCCAAAACCCCCGCGATCGCCCCACTTGCCCCTAAAGAAGGAATAGCCGAGTTCATAGCAATAAACCATTGACAGAGGGCGGCTAAAGCACCACAAGATAAATAAAAGATCAGATATTTAAGATGACCCAAACGGTCTTCAATATTATTGCCAAAGACCCAGAGAAACACCATATTCGAGATTAAGTGCCACCAACCGCCATGTAAAAATTGCGATGTCAATAAAGTCGTCCATTCATCGGCAAAATTAGCAGTTAACTGTTGTGGTATTACTGCATATAGCTGTAAAAATGACTCTAACTGTTTATTTGACAAACTAACTTCATGGAGAAAAACTATGATATTCATGCCAATCACCCCATAAGTGAAGTACGGGGTGATTCGCGTCGGATTTTGGTCGTAGAGGGGAAACACAAGTGTTTTTCCTAATGATTCACTAATTGCAATATACCCTGTGCGGCTGGCAGCAATCAGTTTGGATAGGAAAAAGGTTATCTATAACCAAGATTCTTCTTCAGGTTTATCGCTAAATAAACCCAACAATGGGCCGAGAATTGCCCCAAACAGAAAACCACCTGAATGGGCCCAATAGGCAATACCACCGCTTTCCATACCAATGTTTGTAGGTGCTTCTAAACTGACAAGTCCGTAGAATGCTTGTTGAATAAACCAAAATCCTAAAAAGAAATAGGCTGGAACGCGGAAAGTGGGAAAGAAAAACCCCAAAGGTACTACACCGAGAATTTCGGCTTTAGGAAAGCGAAGAATGTATGCTCCCATGACACCTGCGATCGCACCACTTGCTCCCAAAGAAGGAATGTTAGAATCTTGAGCAAAGAACCACTGAGTCAAGGATGCCAAAATACCGCAAGACAAATAGAACAATAAATATTTAGCACGGCCTAACTTTTCTTCGACATTATTGCCGAAAATCCATAAGAACAACATATTGCCAGCTAAGTGTAAAAAGCCGCCGTGCAGAAATTGGGCACTAATCAAAGTTGCCCACTCTGGTACTGGTTGATTCACGGAAACTCCCCCAAAGCTTAAAGTAAGTTCTCTCGGAACTACCGCTGCGAGATGTAAAAACCCATTTAATGCTTGAGGAGGAAGACTAGCTTCGTAAAGAAAGGCTAAGACATTAGCAGCAATCAGTCCATAAGTTACATAAGGCGTGATTTTGGTGGGATTATTATCTTTAATGGGAACCACAGGCGTTTTTCCTGATTTGAAGACACTAATCTTACAATACTGAATTTTGTAAGTAGTTTCTTCTACCTCGTGGATGGATATTGCTATCTGCCTTTTAAACCAAGAGTATCAGCACAACTCCTAAACCTAAAAATTTTGGTTCTTCATTACTTGTTATGCTAAAAACGTCTATAAATTAGCTCATATTCCTTACTGGGCAATGAATACAGCTTTTAATCTT
>JBBSOP010000479.1:0-4276 GCA_038259655.1 Chroococcales cyanobacterium | reverse complement strand
ATTGCTCGAATTGGTGGTTGGTCTGGTTACAAGTCTCAGAAACCTCCCGGTATTACTACTTTGGTTCGTGGTCTTGAGCAGTTTGAATACACCTTTTTTGGCTGGAAACTCGCTCTGGGCGTACTTGTGTGTACACCGTAGCCGCGTCGGAGAGGGGTTGGGGAGAGGTTCATCGAACTCACGTCAAATTAAAACGATATTAGCTGCACTGTTTAGCTGATGATGGACTGACAAAATCGTGTAAGTCTGCATCCCAAATACTGATGTAAATAAAATCACAGTTTTGACGCACAATTTGACCCTTGACTGAACCTTGCGTAAAACTAAAATCTTCTCTCTGGCGTTGTTGTATCTGTTGCAGTCCTTGCTGAATTTCTGGGGTTACTTGCCCACCTAATATTCCACTCAAAGTAGCTTGCATTACCTGTGAATCTACCGTTTGAGCAAAAGCGGCCTCAGTTTGACGTAGCACTCCAGATTTGCGGTCAAACAAGTAGCCCAGGTCAATTTTGTTGGGGACTAACTGATAAGTGACAGCACGAGTATTGCCCCACAAACCCCTTAAATCCTTATTTGGCTTACCGAGAACGTCTTCTACTGTGCTTCTTGACGTGCCTGTGGAAAATGCTGGAACGCTTTGTCTGTTTGTCTTTTCTTTTTTTTTCTGCTGCGGCTTATTTTTTGGTGCTGGTTGGGGTACTGGAGTGATTGTAGGCGCGGGATTAGCTGAAGTTACAGGCTTCTCGTCAGGCTGTGTGGTTGTTGTATCTGGGAACCTGGAATTTACTTGAGGGTTGTTATCTGGCGAAGGAGCAGAAATTACTGGTTTTTGTGGTAATAAACTAGGTGTAACTAAGGATGAAGATGGTTGCGAATCAACAGGAAAATCAGTAGGTACTGGGGATACTGCGGGAGTATCATCTTTAACGATAGATGTTTCAGGCTGTTGCTGACGAGTGAGGTTAGAAAGTGCTACCCCACCAATCAAACCGCCTACTACCAAACTACTGATGATCCAAATTGGTTTTTGCCGATTTTTAGGAGGAGTTATTTGAGTTGGTAGTGTCTGTGCAGTCGCAACAGGGCTGAGGCTGATTGTTGCAGCAGTGTTAGATGAGCGTGGAGCAATATCACTAGCAGATTTTAAAGCATAAAGCATTTTATTCGCAGTACTGTAGCGATCGCCGGCATGGGGTTTAATGGCTTGATTAATTACCATTGCTAGATGAGGGGAAACATGAGGCGCGCTATCTTGCCAAATAATCTCGCCTGTTTGCTGGTTAGTTGGGAATTGTGCTGGGTATTTACCTGTTAATAAATAAATTGCTGTTAAACCTAAGCTGTAGATATCGCTAGCGTAGACTGGTCGTCCTACGGCTTGTTCACTAGGCATATAACCAGGTGTACCAATTACAAGCGATCGCGTGGGATAATTTGCAGAACTGACTACTGAACGTATGGTTTCTTTAACTGCACCAAAATCAATCAAAACTGGCTTTTGATCAACAGCACGGAGAATAATGTTATCCGGCTTAATATCGCGGTGAATAATACCTTTACTGTGGACATAATCCAATACTGATAATAGACTCAAGAGAATTTCACGGACAGCAGTTTCGCTTTCATAGCCTTTAGCTGCCACAATATTTGCCAGAGTTTGACCGTGAATCCATTCTTGAACAAGATAAAATTGCCCATTTTCCGAAAAGTAGGCGTAAAGCTGAGGAATTTGATCGCTACTGTCGCCTAAATATTCTAAGGTTGCAGCTTCTCTCTCAAACCGCTGTTGAATCATTTGGTAGGTTTGAGGGTCATCGGCGATGGGTTTGAGTTGCTTAATCACACAGCGACGACGAGAAGGTATATGGGTATCTTCTGCTAGAAAGGTTTCACTAAACCCACCAGCACCGAGTACCTGAATAACTTGATAGCGATTGTTCAGTAGCGTTGTTGTCATGAAAATCTACAAGCGTGCGCCCTTTTACAATGTACATTAGATACTTACTCGAATAACAATTCTGTGTTGTGCGATCGCCATATCTTAAGCCACTATAGACAATTCCTGGCTCTTACAAACAGCCTCAATAACATTGTCTCTAATGCAGTTAGTTTTAGCTGACGCTATCCACCCCGCAATAATCGGTCATATTCTGCGTGTGTTCCAATCCAAAACCATGCTATTTCATCCTCTTCTTCTACTGCTAATGCACGATAATGGAGTCCAACTCGCACTGACCAAAACTGTCCTACCTGCTTCAAGTGTAGTGATGGATACCAGGAATCTTGCTTAAGTATTTTATAGCAACGATCAGCAAGTTCCTGAATCTCGCTTGGTAATTGTCGATAGTGATACCAAAAGTCAGGAGTAGCGCGGTGTATCACAAATCACTACAACGCCCTTCTCGTAAATTCTGTAATGCTTTTTCAGCTAGTCCATCTAATCGGCCTGCTGCTACATCTTTTTCAAACTGCTGATCCCAGATCTCTGCATCAAACTCAGCAAACCAAGCTCGAAAAGTGGCAAGTTCCTCTAAAGACAATTGGCTAACAGCGCGTTCAATATCTTGCAAGGTACTCATACAGGTAATGGGAACTAGATGAGGTATAGACTTATTTCATCATACCGTCTAGAGCGCTATTTATCGTATTATTCAGCGAATCTTACTATTAAGCATTCTCTTTCAGGTGGTTTTACTATTGCTTGATTGGGGATAAAGTAGGGAAGATTCAACTGGTCAAACTCCATAGATAGCTTTCTTACCAAAAATCCTTTTATTTTCTCATGTTTACCTGTAGGCTGTGACATTTCCACAATTTCCCCATTGTGCAGTTCATAGCATATCCCAGAGTTGTCAGGATACCAAGTAATAAACTCATCAAAAGTAACTCTTTTTGGTAAAGTTTGGGTCATATAGCAATCCTAAATCATTCGTGAAAATCGTTGCTTATTCTTTCTCTGTGTTCTTCGCGCCTCTGCGGTTTAATTATTGTTTTGGTTGCATCATCTATTTTTTAAAATATCTCAAATTATAAGTGTTTTGATATTTAGCGATATCATCCACATTCTGTTGTTCTAGTTTTGAAAGTAACTTAGAAGGAAATTCTTTTGATGAATATTTAGGACTATACCAAGGTTGATTATTAAAGTAATCTTGTAAACCAGGAGTATCGAAACGGCGACCATAACGAGCGAAAATTGAATTTCGCATGATATCTAATGTAAAACCATCTTTACCATCTAAATCAGCATTTGTAACTCGCCTTTGGGAAAGCCATAAATAATTATTTGATTGTGTTGAGTTATTAATAAAAATTTGAGATGGGACAGTTGGCGATATTGCTGAAGATGGGATAATCAATGGAGTTGTCATTAATGAAGGCGTGACAGTTGGCAATGTAATCGAAGGTGTGACATTTTGGTCTGCTACAGGTTGAGAAGATTTTGTGAATACCTGACTAATAATCACAGATGCACCGATTAACCCCACTGCGATCAAACCGCCAATTAGTAGACCATTACGATTATGATCTTGAACATTAGGCGGGGAATTAACCGGAATAGTTGGTGGTGGAGATACTACAGGTGTTGGGGTAAAAGACTGCTGAATGTAGTGTGGTTGCGTGGGTGCAATTGGATTTGCTATGCTCTGCAAAGCATCCAGCATGGCTCTAGCGCTAGGGTAGCGATCGCGTGGATGATAGGCGATCGCTTTATCGATAATTCCTGCTATCATCGGGCTGAGGTGACTAGCATACTGTCGCCACATAATCTCCGCAGTCTGCGGATCTGTTTCTAGTTGTTGTGGCTGTTTTCCCGTCAATAGATAAATTGCTGTCACACCCAAACTATACAAATCACTAGAGTAAACTGGTCTACCTGCGGCTTGTTCACTCGGCATATATCCAGGTGTACCAATTACAATTGAACTGGTAGGATTTCCTTGGGAATTAACTACTGTTCCCATAGATTCCCGCACCGCACCAAAATCAATTAACACTGATTTGCGATCGCGATCGCGCACAATAATATTGTCTGGTTTAATATCACGGTGAACAATATGCTTTGAGTGGACATACTCCAAGACTGGTAACAAATTTACCAATAATTCTGTAATTGCCCTTTCACTAAATAACCCCTGCTTTTGCAATTTTGCAGTCAGAGTATCGCCTTCAACCCACTCTTGAACTAAATAAAATTGTCCACCGGATGTAAAATAAGCATACAAGACGGGAATTTGGTCAGTAGAACCACTCAAATCTTCTAAAATTGCTGCTT
>JBBSOP010000478.1:0-4293 GCA_038259655.1 Chroococcales cyanobacterium | reverse complement strand
TGAAACCCTTTCAGATAGTACTTGTGTGTACACCGTAGGTAACCGGGGCAGGGAGCAAGGGGAAAGAACTTCGTAGATTTATTTATGGCCTCATAACAAGGATATTTTGTCGGGACAAGCAAGAGCATGACCCGACAAGCCACTCAAAACTTTTTATTTAATTAAAATTTCCCACATTCATTAAATTTGTCGTAAATTCGTAAGCAGGGTAGCTTCTCGTCAAAGTTCGTCGTGATGGCTTTAGTTACAAATCTCATTTTTATACATCATCTACTAAAGATGATTTCAAGGTTGTGAATACGAGATTAAAAAGTCTAATAGTGAGAGACTAAAAACGTGAAGTATTTCTTTCTTTCTGAAGGTTGGGCTGTTGGTAGAGTGTGGGCATCTGAGGGATTATGGCAGATAACCGCATGGCGACGGCAACCAGATATTCAGCGTATAAATATTTGTTTAGTGGAAAACGATGAATTACTATGGCTTTATCGGGTGGAAGACGCTATTTTAACTGTGGAAGTCAAACCAACAGCCTCAGCGATCGCTAGTAAGACAATTGGTCAAGTAGTGCTGAAGCGTCTAATGAGTGCAGAACAGGTAATCGAACGCTTGAGTACAGCAGAAGCAAAGTGTCAATTGCAAAACATGCAATCGGTGGTTCAGTAGCAATAAAGCTCCGCAATCTTAAATTGAATAATACAGGGGAAAAGATTTTGCATCTTTTGGCTTGACATATACCCGTTGTTGTGGTTCTATTTGCAATTCATTAAAGCGATCGCGGGTTAAATGCGCTGCTACCACTTGTCCATCGTCTAAAGTTAATTCCACCTGAATTTCCCAACCCAAATGGATTAATCGAGTTACTGTCGCCGGTGCAGTAGTCCCATTGGACTGCCTTTCAATGACTACATCTTGGGGGCGCAAAAATACTTGCGGATGTTGCGAGTCAAAGCCACTGCTTTGAAAAATCTTGGAGGTATTGGGTAAAATGTTGACTGGCCCGATAAAACTCATTACAAACGCCGTAGCGGGATTATCGTAAATATCTGCTGGTGTACCTATCTGTTCTACACGCCCTTTATTCATGACCACGACTTCATCAGAAACTTCCATTGCTTCTTCTTGGTCGTGGGTGACAAAAACAGTGGTAACATGAACTTCATCATGGAGGCGGCGTAACCATGCCCGTAAGTCTTTACGGACTTTAGCATCAAGTGCGCCAAAAGGTTCATCTAGTAATAAAACGCTCGGTTCCACCGCTAGCGCCCTAGCTAAGGCTACCCGTTGTCTTTGACCACCAGAAAGTTGTGAGGGATAGCGATCGCCTAATCCACTCAATTGCACCAATTCTAGTAACTGTTCTACCCGCCCTTTAATCTTCTTGGCGTGGGCTTTGCGAATTTCTAACCCAAAAGCAATATTTTGTCGTACAGTCAGATGCTTAAACAAAGCATAGTGCTGAAACACAAATCCAATATTTCGTTCTTGCACACTTTGATTTGTCGCATCTTTCCCAGTAAGCAAGATTTTGCCGCTATCTGGCATCTCCAAACCTGCAATTAACCGCAGCAAGGTGGATTTCCCAGATCCTGAAGGCCCCAGCAAAGCAACCAGGGAACCACTCTTGATTTCCAAACTGACCTGATCAACTGCTTTAAAGCTGCCGAAATGCTTGGATACACTCTCAACTACTATACCCACTGGTGTTGTACCTCTGCAACTAAAATCTACGGCTCGTCGCTGGGATTACCGTGCTTTTATATATACCACATAAGTAGGGAACAGGGAACACTTCGACAAGCGGCAGTTGAGCGCAGTCGAAACTCAATTGCCGCGCAGGAAACAGGGAATAGGCTTGAAAGTTTTTTGGTGTCAGGGTTTTATGATTAATTTCTGTTCTAAACTATTTGGCGATAACTATAGCAATGCTTGTTTGGATTAAAAAATTTTAGCTCAAACGAAAAGAAGCCCCACATCTCACCCGTTCGCGGAGCGTCTCGCAGAGAAGGGGAGTGTAGGATGAATTTTTGGGCGGTAACGAGTTGAGAGATAGAACTGTTTTCCTAGAAACAGTATCTTACTCCCTGAGTTAGCTAGAATTAACTGACATTATTTAATCGTCTATACCTCAGTCATCTCATCTGTCTAGGTTGATACTGACCAAGAACATACGCTCATAACTGTGTTCTGTTAGACTGCGACGATCACGGAATTTTTAATTAACTAGAGGTTATAAACTTGAGTAATCGCGTTGGTATAGCTTACCTTAGGTATGCAATATTTTGCCGCCAGAATGCAGATGGATTGGATTAGCTTATTAAAGGCACAACAGGCTGACTTCATTCAACGTGTAAAAAAACCTAAAACTAATGACTTATCTTTGCTAAAAAGTCAAGTCAAAGGTTGCCACAGTGAGATTATGGCATTTCGGGGCGAACCATTAGCAGAGATGTTGGAATTTTCGCGCCAACAAGCCGAAATTCTCGCCAAAAACCCACCTCCCATACCGCCTGAATATCCTGAACCTCCCGATTGGGTAATCCCGTTTCCTAAACATTTCCAACAGCAAGCACAAGACTATATTGTACGAGAGCAAATTGTTGAACGAGTCATAGCTGAACGTCTGGGCAAGCTGGTCAAGAAATTGCCCCAAGACACTTTACAAAATATGGTTTTAGACGATGAGGGAAATTTACAGAGCGAAAGTAAATTTAGTTATTTGCTAGCAGATAATCCCAAGGTAAGCGTTAGAGTTTATGTTGCTGATGGAGAAAGTTTTAACGGGATTAAGAAAGATAAAATTAGGTGGTCAGTTACTCAAGAAGACTTAAAAAATCACCAAGTATTAATTTTTCTATGTTTACTTTATCCAACTACAGGTAAATTAGGTTACGAAAAGCACGTAGTTATTACTGGTTTTGTACCTACTAATCAAATTGAATCTAACGAAGCAAAACTCTATGTCACTCCGAGTAACTTGTTGTATGTGGGAGGGTTGAGTTGGTATTTAGAATCACTAAGCACTAAAAAAATTGCCGAAAAGAATGCATTGTTATTAGTTGACGCAGAAGCGATCGCAGAAACAATTCAGACTTTACCATCAGAGCATCCTCAAAAAGATATAATTGGCGATTGGGAATGCTGGCAGACATTAAAAGGGCATACTCAAGGCATTAATTGTCTTGCCTACTCTTCAAGAATTTCTACAGTCAAGAGTTCTCGGTCTAAGAATGCCAAAACATCACCTATATTAGCAAGTGGCAGTCTGGGAGAAACAAAGCTCTGGGATTTAACCAAGGGTGAATTAATAGAGACATTATCAGAGTCGCCTTGGGTGGTATCGGGACTAATAGATCAAGTTAATTCTCTAGCCTTTAGTGCCGACGGACAGACTTTGGTTAGTGGCGGTGCAGACTCCACAATTAAAATCTGGCATGTAGGCGCACTAGACTTGATAGATATCATGCACAAGCATAATGGTATGGTGCGTTGCGTAGCCTTCACCCCCGATGGCCGGATGGTAGCAACTGGTGGAGATGACAGAAGAATTTTATTTTGGGATTTAATGCGTCGTCAAGTAGCGATCGCTCTTTCTTTAGATGATACAGCTGCTCACTCGTTGACTTTAAGCAGAGATGGACAAACTCTGGTTACAGGTAGCTATCGCAAAATTAAAGTTTGGCAGACTTTACTCCCCACAAAAGCCAAAACTTTCAAAGATGCAGAACCACAGCATACCCTTATGGGTCATTCTCACATAGTTGGTTCCCTGGCGATGAGTGCCGACGCTAAATTACTCGTCAGTGGCAGTTGGGATCAAACAATTAAAATTTGGGATTTAGAGACTGGAGAATTAATTCATACACTCAAAGGGCATACAGATCGAGTATATGCGATCGCTCTAAGTCCTGACGAGCAAATTATCGCCAGTGGTAGTGCAGATAAAACTATCAAATTGTGGCATGTACAAACAAAAGAACTGTTAGCTACCTTTACAGGGCATAGCAACACAGTTACAGCATTAGCTTTTACCGATTCTGGTGAAATGTTAGTAAGTGGCAGTTTGGATCAGACAATTAAAATCTGGCAACGGAGTTAATTCGTAATTCGTAATTCGTAATTCGTAATTATCCAGTCTTTAATACTCGTAGTAACAAACTCTAAAAACTGACTTTTTCACCGAAGAAGCGGAGGGGCAGGGGGCTCTTAGCAGGGGGAGCAAGCCCTGTCCTGGAGCCGTGGAGCGCAGCGGAACATGGGTATGTTCGCGTAGCGTGTCCAAGACTTGCCCCGCCC
>JBBSOP010000477.1:0-4299 GCA_038259655.1 Chroococcales cyanobacterium | reverse complement strand
ATCTCTTCCATAAAGACTGCTGGCTTTCACCAATAATAATTTGAGTAATGTGATAATCTACTGCAACTTGAGCAATTTTCTTGGCGATACTTTGGCTCTTAAAGTGTAAAAATTCGCCACCAAAATCTCGACATAATTTTTCGCATGTATCGATATGCAAACTCTCTTCTTTGGTAAGGAAACGCTCGGGATATGCTACGAACACAGTATATAGTCGCGCATTCATATAATTAGCAATTCGTGCGCCTCGACGTAGCAATTGCACTGAATCAGGATAAGTAGATACACATACTAAAACTCGTTCGTGAACATTGTACTTTTGTCCTACCAAGTTGGAAGTGTTTGCTTCTTCCTCAATGGTATCTGCTCCTTCTCTTAATGCTAATTCCCTTAGAGCAATGAGATTACGACGCTGAAAGAAGTTTTTCAGGGATGGCTCAATTTTTTCAGGAGCATAAATTTTCCCTTCTTGTAAGCGTTCTTCCAGAGTTTCTGGAGTAACATCAATCACAACAACAGCATCAGCTTCATCAAGTACATAATCAGGAATGCGCTCTCGTACCACCACACCTGTAATTTTTGCTACTAGTTCGTTTAAACTTTGCAAATGCTGAATATTGACAGTGGAATAAACATCAATTCCATCTGCCAAAATTACTTCCACGTTTTGATAGCGCTTTTCTCGTTGAGAACCAGGAACGTTGGTATGAGCAAGTTCATCCACTAGAACCAGTTGGGGAGAGCGTTGCAAAATTGCGTCTGTATCCATTTCCTGTAAACTGACGTTCTGATGAATATAGACTTTTTGGGAAACTACCTCTATTCCAGCAGCTTTCATTGCCGTATCTTTGCGGCCATGAGTTTCTAAGATACCGATAACTACATCAATCCCATCTTGTTTGAGTTGATGTGCTTCTTCCAGCATTTTGTAAGTTTTGCCGACACCGGGAGCCATACCAAGAAAAATCTTATGTTTCCCGCGTCGGTTTGTTCTTAGTGTAGAAGAAAGCATACTGAAAGCTACATACTGAAAGCTACATTCTGACCTTGAGTTTGTCGGCGATGTTTTTGAGTATATTCATTTAGTTTGACTTGAACTTGAGCATAAACAGGAGTATCTTTAGGAATCTTGTGGAGAAATGCCACAGCTCCATCAAAGTCACCCATCAATGCTTTTTTGTGGGCATTATGTAAAAAATAGGCTGCTCTAATTTGCCGCTTTTGATTATATTCAGCCAATTTTTTTTGAACCAAAGCACCAGCAGAACTTTCTTTGGGAATTTGACGCAAATACTTTAAAGCAGTAGAAAAATCTCTGGCTCCAGCTTTTTCGTAAGCTTTTGCTAATAAATCTTGAGTCTGTGCTTCGATATTAAATTGTGCTTGCTGAACTAATTTATCGATTTTAGATTGCCAATACAAAATATCAGGAACTTTAGGAGCAACACTTAATACATCTGACCATCTGCCATCATTTAAGGCTTGTTCAGCTAATAAATGTTGTTCCGCAGCTTGTTGCCATTGCTGCTGCCATTCTTCAATTGTGGCTTGAGCTTCTGGATATACATTACTATGAGAAGGGATCGATTTAGCTAAAGCGATCGCTTCTTGCAAATCCCCAGCTTGATATTCTTCTGTTGCTTTATATAAAGTTTCGGTTTCGGAATAAGCGGGAGAATTATTCACCAAAGAATATACTCCCAATCCCATCAATAAAGAATTAGCCGCCAGTCCTACTTTCATTCCTGTTAGTAGCGGCGATGATTGCACAGATGTAGGACGCGGATAAGAATCACGGCTTTCAACTGCTACCTCTAAAGATTCATCAGCCTGAGTTTCTTGCACCATTTGCTGGAGTACACGCAGTACCTCACCCACAGACTGAAAACGTTGTTGGTAGTCATAACGAACCATTTGGCTAAGAACTGCTGCTAAATAATCATTCACTGGCGTATCTTGAGAACGCCACAAAATCTCATTGGTATGAGCATCACCTTTTAATTGCAGTGGTTCTAGTCCTGTTAAAGCCTGGATGGCAATCATACCCAAAGCATAGATATCACTATTGGGTTGTGTTTGACCAATAAATTGCTCTGGGGGAATGTAACCCAGTGATGTTACAGGAATCCGATAGATGGGCAATTCCCCATCCATATCCAAATCAACTGACTGGATTGAGCCAAAGTCAATTAAAACTAACTTGCTATCAGCAGCACGTCTGATTAAGTTTTCTGGTTTGATATCACAATGAATTACACCTTGAGAGTGAACAAATTCCAAAATACTTAAAACGTCTTGTAAAAATTCCACAACTTCGTTTTCAGTCCAAACACATCCCCATTGTTGAGTAATGGGCAATTCTGCTGTTAACGAGTGTCCTTCTATAAACTCTTGGACTAAATAAAACCGTTCGTGTTCTTCAAAGCAAGCGATAAATTCGGGAATTTGGTCATGAAGTCCCAGACGCTTGAGGGTTTCGGTTTCGGTCAGAAAGCGTAACCTTAAGGTGTCTAAGTAGCTAGGTTGAGAACTGCTCACCTTGAGCTGCTTAACGGCACATTGGGGATTATCTGGATAATCTATATCTACAGCAGTGTATGTCTGTCCAAATACTCCTGCACCCAGGCTTTGGACTATTTGGTAACGTGATTGTAGTACTTTACCGATCATGTGGTAGTTCATGAGCTGGTTACTTGGTAAATCCATATATAAGTTTTCTAACATGGCTAATTAATTCCGGAAGTCTTGAAAAATAAATGATTAGTACGTTACTTGCTGAAATGCAGCTTTTTTGGTATGTATTTGTACGTAGAATGTTAGTGGTTTGTAAGACTCTAAATTACAAAAATTTTAAATTAATTTAAAGTACTAACAATTACTGGTGATTTTGATTTGTCACGTTGTTTTTACTTAAATAATGTCTTAGTATTTTAAACAGAAATAATAAATATATTTACTTAAATTATTACTTACCTTTTTGTATAGCTAACTGAAAATTCAGTAATTTAACTTAAATCAACATTCACTGATGTACACAGTGGTTATCTTAAGCTGACGACAACATAAGAAAGGGGTTCCCTCTATCAGGGGAAATTTATAGCAGTATGAGGATTTATACTTAGTTAAACGTGAATCCGATGAACCTCACCCCAACCCCTCTCCGACGACGAGGAGAGTAGCTTAAATTCTTTAACTAGTGAACCAATCACAAGTATTTATTTGAACATGACATAACCCATCTCTACAAGGGTTGTAGAATTACAAACTTTTCTGCGCTACCAACAAAATAGATACACCAAAAGGTAATTTCATCCGATTAATTAAATGACGTTCACTGGCAAACAAGAAAGTTAAGAACTGATTGATGAGTTTAGTTGGCAAATCTAAATCACGGCTACCAACAGAATTGCTCTCAATATTTAATAAGTTTTTTAAAAAACGCACTAAAGCAACTATAGGAAACAGAAAAGCATTAAAATAACTACCGTAACGGACAGTGTACCCAGCCTTGCCCACTAGTTGCTTTAAACCTGGTAAAACATAACGGCGTTTATGATGATTAATGTCATCGTGTTGACTCCACAAAAACTGGTACGCGGGGACTGTGATTAATAACCAACCTCCCGGCTTTAATCTAGAATGCAATGCCATAAGTGCTGCTAAGTCATTATCAAGATGTTCTATAACATCTAAGATTAAAATCAAGTCATACTGATCTGTAAAAGGAATGTTATCAGGTAAGCTACCTAATTTAACCTGAGTTACTTGCCGTTCATTAGCAATTTGTCCAGCAATTTTATCCAATTCCATCGCGGATACTTGACCATGACGAGCTAGCATACTCAAGTTACCGCCTGTACCACAACCAACCTCAAGGATTTTGGGACTTTTCGGTAAATGAAGTTGGCGAATAACTTGATTTATGATGTGACGGCGACCCACAAACCACCAGTGCTGATCTTCAACGGCTGCATATTGGAGGTAAAAGTCTTTGTCCATTATAAATTAGGGACTTGTGGTTAAATAGTGTACCAAAAGATCGGGCTTCTCTACGAGAGGCTACGCCAACGACTTCGCTCAGCCCTCGACGCTCAGCTCTCGACGCTCAGCCCTCGACGCTCAGTTCTCGACGCTCATCTCTCGACTCTCAGCCCTTATGCACCTTTCCAAGTGCCGTGGAAGCCGTGGGGAATGACGCTGGGTAATCCTAATTTACAGATAGGTTCTGCATCTAGGCGATCGCTATCAAATACCCAAACTTCACTACTATGAGAATTACTATCGTATACAACTGTGACT
>JBBSOP010000476.1:0-4306 GCA_038259655.1 Chroococcales cyanobacterium | reverse complement strand
TTTTATGCAACTTAAATGCCGATTAGCTTATCAGCAAATTTTGAAAGAAGGACGACAAGAGGAGATACTGTCAGGTATTGAACTTGCTTTAGAGATAAAATTCAATACCGAGGGATTGCAACTAATGCCAGAAATTTCTCAAATTTCGGATTTAGACAAATTAAAAGCAATTCAGCAGGGAATTAAGAATGCGAATAGTCTCAATGAATTGCAGGAAATCATCCAGAGTATTCAAACTTTCGCAACTTAGTCAAATCATCGGATGGGAATACTGCCGTTGAAGTTTTTATGCTCCCATCCCAGAATACCGTTTTAATCCCGCACGCCACAGTAAGCGGTTTGCACCCAAAAATATCAATATCCAAGCGATTATAGATAAAAATCCTCGCCCAATATCTACAGGTAGCCCTACCAAAAGACTGGCAGGAAAATTAACTAAATAAGGAAATGGCGTAAATAGCACTATTGTTCGGATAGGTTCGGGAAAGACATCTAAAGGTGCAATTAAACCAGATAAAAATAAATAAAACAACAACCATAAATTTTCTAAAGATGTAGCCCTTTCTGTCCAAAAAGCGAACATGGCAAAGGTGTATTGAATTGTAAATCTTAAAATAAAAGCTAAAGCTACCGCCACTATGAATAGTAAAATTTGTCCTAAATTTGGCAACCAAACAGCCTGGGGATAAAGTCCAAAAAACAACGCAATTAATAACAAAGCAAACGGTATACGGGCTATTCTTTCAGAAAGATGGGAGGCGACATGATGCCATACAGGGTCTAGGGGTTGTAACAATCTAGGCGATAACTTACCCTCCACTACTTCCCTTTCAAATTCGTAAATTACCCAAGCAACGGTGATTTGTCTAACAATAAAAACTGTCAAAAAGTAACGAGCAAAGTCTATCGATGTCAAACCAAATTGTCCACCTTGGGCTGCCTTTATCCAGACACCCATAAGAATAATCGGCAAAGACCCAGATAAAACCCATAAAATTAATTCTGCTCGATATTCAACCATGTAGGCATAGTAGACCGAAAGCAAAGTCAGGGCTTTTCTAATAAATTTTTTCATCCTTCCTACGTCATCCCCGACTGAAAAACTTTTCCAATCACTTCTTCTACAGACGGCTCGGTTACAGTTAAATCAATTACTTCTAAATCTGCCAAAATCCGAGATACTGTCAAAGTAAGGGCTTCTTGCTGTACCATAAAACGCACTGCTCGCCCTTCTAAGAGTTTCACATCTCCATAAGACTTTAATTTTTCTATCGGTAGAGGTTGGGCTAACTCTATATAAACTTCACGATAAGGGGCAAAACTTTCCAGTAGCCCATCTAAGCTACCATCGTACATAAGCTTGCCTTGGTAAATTAACAGTACCCGTTCACACAAAGCTGTGATATCCGCCATATAGTGGCTAGTCAATAAAACTGTCGCCTGATAACGCTGATTGTACTCACGCAAAAAATCGCGTACTGCCACTTGAGCATTTACATCGAGTCCTAAAGTCGGTTCGTCTAAAAACAATACGTGAGGACGATGTAAAAGTGCTGCCAATAATTCTGCTTTCATTCGCTCACCCAAAGATAACTTGCGTACAGGTTGGGTAAGTTTACCTTCTAAAGCCAGCATTTCGGTTAATTCCCCTACTCGCCGCTGAAACTCTTTATCAGAGATTTCATACACAGCAGCGTTAATTTTCAAAGAATCCAGCGCTGGTAAATCCCACAAAAGTTGCTGTTTTTGTCCCATTACTAAGGTGATTTTTTGCAAAAATGCCTCTTGACGAAGAAATGGAGTGTGTCCAGCGACTCTGACTGTACCGTTGGAAGGATGAATCAGCCCTGTGAGCATTTTAAGTGTGGTGGTTTTACCAGCACCATTAGGCCCCAAAAAACCCACTACCTCGCCTGGGTCGATTTCAAAATAAACGTCTTGAACTGCTTTAATTGAACGGTAGGTGCGACGAAAAAAGTGGGTAATTGTACCTTTAATCCCCGGTTCTTTGACTGCCACCGGATAGAATTTACTTAAATTTTCAACAACGATAATTGACATAATTGTTCAGATTACGACCCCAAGATAAATACAAATAAATCGTTGTTTGTATGTGCTACTTTTTATGAACTATACATTTATCGTAAGCGTCCCGATCGCAATATACTTACAATTAACCACAATCCCAACAAACTCGCAGCGGCAAACAGCCCACTGCTTAAAAAAGATATTTGAGATGTCTGCGCTTTGTTAGAAATAACTGCTGCTCCCATAATCATCGAACCTACTAAAATGCTGAAGGATAAGCGATTAGCAGCATCATCCATAGTCCGCCGCATTCCATCTAAACCACGCAGCGACAGATTCCACTGTAAGGTTTCTGAAGTAACTCGATCTAATAACAGTTCGATTTGACGGGGAGATTGCAATGACAGACTTTTAAGATCTAATGCTGTTCTTAAAAGCGATCGCACCGGATTATCGCCTATTAGTTGCTTACGAAACAAGTCTGTCATTAATGGCTTGACTTCATCAAACAGATTTACCTCTGGGTTAAAGGTACGCGCCACTCCTTCTAAGTTGGCTAGGGTTTTGGCATACAAACCCATGTTGCTAGGTAATCTAATTTTATTGTTACGGGCAACTTGCAAAACTTCGTAAATGATCTGGCTAAAATTGACTTCCGTTAAACTAACGTTATGATACTTTCGCAACATGCGATCGTAATCACTTTCTAATCGTGATAAAATTACAGGCTGAGGAGAATCTGCTAACTGCAAAGTTAATTGAGCGCACCTCCCCGCATCTAAATCCACGATCGCCAACAGCATTTCTGTTAATATTTGTTGAGTCCGGGGATCAAGTCTTCCCACCATCCCACAGTCTAGGAGTGCAACCCGCCCATCCCTCAGATAAAATAAGTTTCCCGGATGGGGATCAGCGTGAAAAAACCCATCAACATATAGTTGCTGAAAAAATGCTCGAAATAACAAAGTAGTTATAGCATTACGCTCGGCAACTGGATCTTTACCGTCGATGTTGCTCAAATCTGCCGAGAGAAACGGCACTCCATCCAGCCACTCCATTACCAGTAATTTTTCTGTAGTCAAATCCCAGAAAATTTCCGCAACTACTATTTGTGTGGGATCAAACCAGCGCCCTTTAGATAGATTTTTTCGCAGTTGATCAGTAAAACCAGCTTCGCGCTTAAAATCTAACTCGTCTTCTAGTGCTTTGGTAAATTCTGCGGCAACAGATTTGATTTCATAAGTTTGCCCAAAATCGGTACGCGCTACTAAATCAGCAATACCTTGAATTAAGGCAATATCTTGAGCAATAGTGATATCAATACCAGGACGTTGCACCTTTAGAGCAACTTCTCGACCATCTATTAATGTCGCTCGATGTGTCTGGGCAATTGATCCGGCTGCTACTGGTACAGGATTAACTACACTGAATGTCTCTTCTAGGGGGCGTTTTAGTTGTTTGCGAATGAGGATCTCGATATCTGTCCAGGGAACGGGGGGTACTTCATCTTGCAGTGTTGAAAGTTCCTCAATGTAGCCAGCACTGAGTAAATCTGGACGGGTGGAAAGTAGCTGACCAAGTTTGACATAAACTGGCCCTAAATCCACTAGGATGTTTTTTAAAACCGCAGGTGTGGGTAACTGGGGTTCATCAGCTTTACCGCCAGTCAGCACCCTTCGCATATAATCCCAGCCATTGCGAAGGACTACTTCAATAATTTCTCGTTGGCGGGGAACAGTTTGGGTCAGGAACATTTTTGTAACGAACTGCAAAGACGCAGGGTAATTAAAGGGGTAAGCAACAGGGGATGACAATAAAACCACAGTTGGAACTAGCTAAAGTTTTGCTGGCTGTGGCGCAATTTTAAAATCTTTGTTTGGATAATTTGACAGTTTCGATCAGGCTTTGATCACTTAATAATATGTTTTTCACAAAATTAGAGCAGGAATCCCCACCGTGTAATAGGCGATGGGGGCAAGAAAATCCTTTAACAGGAGAAATATATTGTTGATAACCGTTAATAGAGTGAATGGCGATCGTTTTAGCTAGAGGCTCAAAGCTAAGGATTGGCATAACTGTCACAGAATAACAACAGACAGTCAAGTTATAATAGAAAAAGCTCTATATGAGCCTCTGCCGGGGGTTTTAACTTTTACAATTTAAAGTTATAACAGGTCGGTGAATCGGGGATCATTTTGGAGGGTTTTAAGAACTAGCTTGATTTCTTGGGTGCGGTCTTTGTTAACAATCAGGGTGACGTTGCGATCGCGCACAATCA
>JBBSOP010000475.1:0-4306 GCA_038259655.1 Chroococcales cyanobacterium | reverse complement strand
TATTTCATCCGCCGTTTTGGGTGCTAGTAATTGAAGCCAAAAGAGCGCAATATTCTTTAGTACCAGCAATTCCTCAAGCTTTGGCTTATATGTTAGGTAATTCGGACACCGGGAAACCAACATTTGGTTTTGTATCCAACGGTCAGGAATTTAAATTTATTAAGTTGATCAAACAGGATACACCAAAATATGGATTATCTCACACATTTTCTCTAGATCGTGATGGAGATATTTATACTGTGGTCAAAGTTTTAAAACACTTAGCTAATTTAGTCCAGTAGGATGATTTGTAATTCGTAAACTGTGTACAACATTTCTCAAACCTAACCCCCAAACCCTTTCCTACAAGGGAAGGGTAGCAAGAATCAAAACCTCTCCCCCACTTACAGGGACGGGAAATTGCCAAGTTCCAAGGGCATGAGGGTGATGTCATAACTGCCAGTTTTAGCCCGGATGGACAGCGTATCCTCACCGCCTCACTTGACAATACAGGACGGGGTATATTGATTTATGCGTGGCAGGTGGAAGGTTTAGAACAATTACTAGCGCGGGGCTGTGGGTGGTTGCATAACTATTTAATTTATGCGCCTAATTTGAGTGATAGCGATAAGCAGGTTTGTAGAAAAAAGTGATGAGAAAGATGGGATTTGCTGTCAAGATGCGACTCATGATCAATGTAGCGTGAAAGGCAATCGCTGGAGAAATAAACGACATTGTTCGAGTTCCCAGCTTAAATGTTTGGTTTTGATAGCGATCGCTTACCGTAAAATACAGTTTAAATCGAAAGAGTCAGGCGATCGCACTTTCTAGAGGCTCAGATCCCCGACTTCTCAAAGAAGTCGGGGATCTTGTTTTTCACGAATGATTTAGTACTGCTATATCTTTAATATTAGATAGCGAGTGATTGAAAATAAGGACTAAAGTCCTGACTACGAACTTACTAGACTTTCACGACTTAAGAAAACTTGATGCTATTAGTCCCTGCTAAAACTGAATTAAGATTTACATTACTATGGATTATCGCTACTTGTGGCGGTTTTTTAATGAGTTTATGCTTAATTGAAATCGTTGAAAAACCAGAAGATATTGGAGTAATCCAAGCATCTGTTGGCGGATTAGCAGTTGCATTTCCTCAAGGTTTAATTCTCAGACACAGCATCTCTGCTGTAAAGTGGATTTTATCAACACTGCTAGCTTGGATTGCCATCAGTGCTGTTGGTATCGGTGCGATCGGTTGGGTTGTTGTACCCAATAGCGAGTTTTTTCCTTCCATAATCCTGAGTGGAGCAATTTATGGCGCGATTGGCGGCTTTGGTATTGGCTTTGCCCAGTGGTTAGCTATTTGTCAACCATTTCCTTGGGCTTGGCAATGGATCTTAGTTAGTTCGGCAAGTTGGGCTATAGCAATACCTGTAGGTTCTGTTGTCGGTAGTATTTTGCATTACCTGACACGTTTATTTTTAGGCGAAGTCGTAGGCTTAGCTGTCACTTGGTTTGTGGTTGCTATCCTGACAGGAATCAACGCTTACAGATTGTTTAGGTAAATTCTTCTGTGTTGAAAACCTAAATTGACAAACAAGTATTTATTAGCTGCTTAGTAGCTGTCAGTATCCTTCGTCAAGAAATGTTTGATGATCAACTCTGAACCTATGTTTATTTATACTTTAGTTATGAAACTTTGACTATATGAATAAATGTATCATTCACCAAATCTATTACTTGGAATTTAGTTAAATATATGCAACAATTCTAGAAATTATTAATAAAAAATGTCAGCGTAATCACGCTAAATTACAAATGTATTTTAACCTTTAAAAAGCAGGGTTTATTAAGCTTACTGCTATTAACTTTTTCAAATTTCTACTTCAGAAGTAGAGAAAGATACAAGTATCATCAGCAAAGACTAAGAATGCTTTGCTATGGGCGCTAGAGAGAATATTTATCAGCGAAATCACTAAAGAGAGCGCCTAAAAGATTCGGAAATAGCAGATAGGGACTCTCAGATGACTCTAAATCCAGCTGATTCAACTTTAAAGTTAAAACAACAATCAAATCCTCAGATGATCTTTGGCACAGAATTAGACAAAAACAGTAGTAGTGAACAATTTCTACTGAGTATGTATGATTCTGTAGAGGCATCTATATTTGTAGTAGATGTTCTAGAAGATGGGGATTTTAAATATGTAGCACTTAATCCTACTCATGAGCAATGGTTAGGTATTACTTCAGAGGATCTCCAGGGCAAAAAGCCAGAGGATATCCTCTCACCAGTTGATGCGGCAAAGGTACGTCAGCATTACGCTGATTGTGTGCGTTTTGGTAAAACCATTTCTTACGAACAATGCTTGCAATTCCAAGGTGTTCCGACTTGGTGGAGTACGACTCTAACACCACTGCGGGATGGTAACTCTAAAATTTATCGACTAATTGGCGCTAGTAGTAATATTACTCCTGCCAAACAAGTAGCCCAAGCTAGGGGTATTCAAGCCGAACGAGAAAAATTGTTAGAAGCGATCGCTGTTCGGATTAGTGAATCTTTAGATTTAGATACAAATCTCCATCAAACCGTCAAAGAATTGCGACAGTGTTTAAACTGCGATCGCATCATGGTTTACCATATTCAGTCAAATGGAAGTGGTACAGTTATCGCCGAAGCAACTGTTAGCGCTGGTAGTTCACTTCTAGGTAAGAATTTTCGAGATCCCAGTTTCAATAGCAAATATAAAGAACGTCACGGACGGGGTTGTATTCAAATTGTCGAAGATATCTATGCAGCGGGGTTAGATCCTGAACAAATAGATTTTTTGGTATCTTTGCAGGTTAGAGCTAATCTGGTTGTGCCAATTTTATTACAACAAGATTTATGGGGGCTGTTAATTGCTCAGTATTGCGAGCAACCTCATCAATGGCAACAAATAGAAATTGATCTACTCAAGCAACTAGCAACACAACTCGGCATTGCTATTCAACAGGCAGAATTATATCAGCAAATACAGCTTCTAGATATTAAACTCCAGTTGCAGACTCAGCAACATCAAGCCCAGTTACAACAGGCGCATAACTTTCAAGCCTTAGTGCGACGCATTACCGAACAAATCCGCGATCGCCAAAATGAAACTCAAGTACTGCAAACAGCTACTCAAGAATTGGTACAGTTACTAAAACTTGAATCTTGTTATATCGAACTTTATAGCCCCTGCCGTACTACAGCTAAGGTTGCCTACGAGTATACAATTAATCTTCCTCCATCCCAAGGTCTGACTAGATTAATTGCAGACTTTTGGGAAATTTATCAACCACTGTTAGAAAAACAGCATCGACAATCTGTAGAGATTGTTTCTCAATGGCATCCCAAATTACTTGTAATTACACAGCTAGCTTGTCCCATTTTTGACAAACAAGGGATTCTGGGAAATCTCTGGCTTTTGCGACCAACAGAGGAAATGTTTGATGAATTTGAAATAGAATTAGTGCAGCAGTTAGCCAATGAATGTGCGATCGCTATTCGCCAAACACAGCTTGCTCAAGCCACCCAGGCACAACTAGGAGAATTAGAAAAACGAGAACGCCTCAAAAACGAATTTCTTAGAACTTTGTCCCACGAGCTGCGGACACCCATAACTAGCATTAGCCTTGCCGCCCAAACTCTCGAAAGTGTACTCACCCCAGAAGGATTATTGAATATAGAAATAGTACCGCAACTATTACAAATTTTGCATAACGAGTGTGGACGAGAAAGCAAACTAATTAACGATTTGCTCACACTCACATATTTAGAAGCTGAACCCGAACCCCCAACTTTGATAGCCATTGAGCTACAAACTTGGCTTCCTCCCATTGTTGAGTCTTTTCGAGATATTACCAGTTGTCAGCAACAGCAATTACATCTAACGATTGATCCTGTACTCTCACCTATAGAAACAGATATCACCGACCTAGAAAGAATTGTCACTGAACTTTTGACTCATACTGGCAAATACACTCCAGCAGGTGAATCAATTACAGTGTCTGCTCACCTCACAATAGATGCAGTACAGTTGAGCATCAGTAATTCTGGCTTAGAAATTCCCTCTCATGACCTTTCTCGGATTTTCGAGCCATTCTACCGTCTTTCCAAAAACGATCCCTGGAAACATAGTGGAACAGGATTAGAAATGGCATTAGTGCAAAAAATGGTGAGGCACTTAGGCGGCTTTATTTATGTAGAAAGTGCAAACGGTCAAACCACATTCATAGTTGAATTTCCCCAAACAGCTGCACTATGAATTATTCCCTCCTCTTTTGAAGAAACAGACAAGGAGACAAG
>JBBSOP010000474.1:0-4307 GCA_038259655.1 Chroococcales cyanobacterium | reverse complement strand
GTTTGGCAAAAATTTCCTTTTACCCTATACCTCGCAGCTACCTAAATGAGTTCACAATCTTCTCGCTCTGACAAAATTCTAGTTGTCGATGACTCTCCTGATAATGTGTTTTTAATCAAAACTATTTTGGAGGAAGAAGGTTACACAGTCAGCACGGCAGAAAATGGCATTTCAGCATTGGCAGAACTTCAAGCCTCACCTTGCGATTTAGTATTGCTAGATCTAATGATGCCAGGAATGGATGGGTACGAAGTCACTAAACGTATTCGTGGTAATACGAAAATGCAGCAGTATATCCCAATACTGCTAATTACTGCCCATGATGCCCCCAATGTGGCACATGGATTAGACTTGGGTGCTGATGATTTTATTCGCAAACCTGTGACAGTAGACGAATTGCTGGCACGGGTGCGATCGCTGTTGCGGTTGAAGCGTAGTATCGATGAACGTGATGAAATTGCCCGTCAGCGAGAAGATTTTGTTTCCCGCCTCACCCACGATTTACGCACTCCCCTAGTAGCAGCCGATCGCATGTTGATGTTATTCCAGCAAGGTGCTTTGGGCAATTTATCACCGCAAATACAAGAAGTGATTGCGATCATGGCTCGCAGCAATGTTAACCTGCTGACTATGGTCAATACCTTATTAGAAGTTTATCGCTTTGAAGCAGGTCGTAAAACATTGGCTTTTCAAGCGGTGGATCTAAGTAAATTGTTAGCAGAGGTAGTTGGGGAACTAACACCTTTAACCCAAGATAAAACCCTGGCTATTAATTTGGATGTTGCTGAGGCTGCAAACGCAAGTACAATTATGGGCGATCACTTAGAATTGCATCGTCTATTCACTAACTTAATAGGTAATGCAATTAAATTTACTGAATCCGGCTCAATAACTATTCGCCTGACTCCCGTGATTTGGAGTAGTAAAATTAACAGCAAGGAATTTTCTTTACCTTCTACAATCACTGACTACATTACCATTGAAATAGTAGATACAGGCTCTGGTATTCCTCCTGAAGAACAAGCCACTTTGTTTGAACGTTTTCGTCAAGGAAGTCACAAAAGTTCTGGTAGTGGCTTAGGATTGTACCTTTCTCGGCGAATTGTCGAAGCGCATCAAGGAACTATTTTAGTCAATTCTCAGTTAGGTAAAGGCAGTACATTCATTGTTAGTTTACCAATGAAACCACAAGTAAATTAGGAATTATCAATAGGATAAAAATGATTAATACTGACTTATCCAATGTTGCAGAGATTATTCGCAAACAACGTGATTTTTTTCAACTAGGTAAAACTAAAGATATTGCTTTCCGTATTGAACAGATGAAAGCTCTCAAAGACTTAGTAAGTGATAATAAACCTGCAATAATTCAAGCATTACAAGCTGATTTGCATAAACCAGAGTTTGAAACTTATGCTACGGAAATAAGTATCGTTAAAGAAATTGATTACGCTATTAAACATCTTAAAAGTTGGATAAAACCCACAAAAGCGGCAGTTTCTTTAGATTTTTTTTCCTATTCAGCGAAAATCTATCCAGAACCGTTGGGTGTTGTTTTAATTATCGGTGCTTGGAATTATCCATTTAATTTAATTATCTCACCATTGTTAGGTGCGATCGCAGCGGGAAATTGTGCAATTATCAAACCTTCAGAACTTGCCCCTCATACCTCAAATTTATTAACTCAAATTATTGGTAAATATTTTGCACCAGAGTATATTGCAGTCTTAGAAGGAGGTGTAGAAACAAGTAAAAAAATGTTGGCAGAAAAATTTGACCATATCTTTTTTACTGGTAGTACAGCCGTAGGTAAAATTGTCATGGCAGCGGCGGCAGAACATCTCACACCAGTTACTTTAGAATTAGGCGGTAAAAGTCCTTGTATTGTAGATACTGATATTAATCTTGAACACACCTTAAGACGCATTACTTGGGGCAAGTTTATTAATGCCGGACAAACTTGTATCGCCCCGGACTATATATTAGTGAATCAAAAAATCAAACAAGATTTTGTCGATGGGTTGAAGAAATGTCTCAAAGAGTTTTACGGAGAGCATCCTGAAAAAAATCCTGATTACGCCAGAATTATCAACCAAAAACATTTTGAGAGGTTAACTAACTTACTTAAAAATGGTGAAATAATTATTGGTGGAGAAACCAATCTATCAGAACGTTATATTGCCCCTACAGTCCTGGATAACGTTTCTGTGGAAGATCCTGTGATGCAAGAGGAAATTTTTGGCCCAATTCTGCCTGTAATCGAATACACCGATATTACAGAAGCGATCGCCTTAATTAACTCTAAACCAAAACCTTTAGCTTTATACTTATTTTCGCAAAATAAAAAACTGCAAAAGCGAGTTTTACAAGAAACTTCATCTGGTGGAGTTTGTTTCAACGACACAATGATGCAGTTTGGTGTTTCATCTTTACCATTTGGCGGCGTTGGTGATAGCGGTATTGGTACTTATCACGGTAAAGCTAGTTTTGACACTTTTTCACATTACAAAAGTGTATTGCGAAACTCATTCTGGCTAGATTTAAATTGGCGATACGCTCCCTATCAAGGCAAATTGCCTATATTAAAGCGACTGATTGGATGAACTAACCAATCGCACTGCTGTAACGTTCTTCCGCCCAAGGTTCACCACGGAGATGGTAACCATTACGTTCCCAAAAACCAAGTTCCTCTTGATTGAGAAATTCTAAGCCATTAATCCATTTAGCACTTTTCCAGGCGTAGAGGTGGGGTACAACTAATCGCATGGGGCCACCGTGTTCGGCTGGTAATGGCTCACCAAATAATTCAAAAGCAAAAAAGTTTTCTTCTCGTATAAAGTCTTCTATTGAGATATTAGTAGTGTAGCCGCCGTAGCAATGTTCCATAATATGAACAGCTTGGGGTTCTACCTCAATCAGACTCATAAAGTCCGTTACTTTAATACCAGTCCACTTGACATCTAGTTTTGACCAACGTGTGACACAGTGAAAGTCATCTGTAAATTCATGGTGAGGCATTTTCATAAAATCTGACCAATTTAGCACGACAGATTTTGCTGAACCCCAAACTCGAAATTCCCATTCTTCTGTTTTAACTTGGGGTGTTGCACCGTAGGTTAATACAGGGAATCCCTTAGCTAGATGTTGTCCAGGAGGGACACGTTCACTTTCTTGTTGATTTGGTTTTTGAAAAAATTTTCCTGGCATAGGTTCAAAAAAATAAATCTCACCAAGCTGACTTGAAAATACTTAGTGTCTTAGTGCCTTAGTGGTTAAACATATTTTTACCACTAAGACACAAAAAGAAAAAGAGTTTTTTCTTATTATTCTTCTGCTTCCTCTTCTTCAGCAGTTGGATAGACAAATTTAGAACGTCCAGTCAAAATAGATTTGCCTAGAGAGAGAGCTTTTTGAGCTTCCACAACAGCTTTATGTCTCCAGGTAGCTCGACGTTTATCTCGTTTGGATTTGGATGTTTTCTTCTTAGGAACAGCCATGTTAGCGGATATCGCAATTCTTGACAACCTTTCCATTCTAAGCGATCAATATCGATCAACCCAAAATTAAATTAAATGGGGCATGGGAAAGAGGCAGAGGGGAATGAAGAAGAGGAATTGGGGCAGGGTGCGGGGTGCAAGGGGGATAAAGAGGAATTACCTATTTCTCCCTGCTCCCTGCCCCCTGCTCCCCTGCCTCTTTCTTCCCTGGTGCTTTCGCGTCGGGTATTGCGACTGCTGGGGGAGCCGTGGGAATAGTCACAGCTGCTTGACCTGGGTTGGAAGTTTGCTGATTTGTGTCAAAAAGTAGTAGAGATCGCGCCGTCTTGAAGTAAGTCGCCCAACGTTGAGCATCTGGACGTGTACGCCATTGCTGACGACTGACATCTAATACCAAAATTGGTGCGATCGCTCCATAACTTTGTACGGATATAATAACTGAAGCATCTGTAACTAATATATCTTGGTCAAAACTTCGTTGAGCAGCAGCCCTAGCAGTCGCTTCGGCTCTTCTTAGTATGGTTTCGTAGTTTTCATCTGGTAAACGGTCAATAGTCAAATCAACTCTAGCAGTATAAGCTCGTACTACTTGGGGCGCGAGTATTTCTGTTACAACCCATACTGGGACTGTAGAAAAAAGCAAAACTATTAACGGAAGTATCCGGATCTTCTTGGCAATTTGGCTAATAAATGGAAAGGGGATGATGGATGATAATTGGTGAACAACTCTTTTAGTCATGACCTTATAACTCCTAAATGCGTACAAGTATTTTTCGGCAACTCTAATGTAATTTAAAATACTTAAAATCT
>JBBSOP010000473.1:0-4325 GCA_038259655.1 Chroococcales cyanobacterium | reverse complement strand
GGTAAATGAGGCTGTACTTTTAATTTTTTCTGTGGTGCATCGGCTTCAATTCCTAAGATGGTGCTAATCAGTAAAAGAATCGAGCCGGCAGCCCAAGCCTGGGGTATATTAGCATCTGGGTAAGGTACGGGAAAGTTATTATCTTGGCGTTCAATTCCGGCAAATAATTCTGGCATTCGCCCAGCTTGAAAATAACTAGCAGCAGCAAAAATTCCTTCCGCAATGCGGTTTGCTTCTTGATGGTAGCCGTATCGCTTTAATCCTGCGGCAATAATCGAGTTATCGTGCGGCCAAACACTACCTCTTTGATAACTAATGGGGTTATAACCTGAATTTTGAGATGAAAGAGTCCGCACACCCCAACCACACCACATGTCTTCTTGGAAAAGTCGCTCAACGACCTTTTTGGCTCTTTCTGGGGGTACAATGCCAGACCATAAAAGATGTCCAGGGTTAGAAGCAATTGATTGGATTTGCTGTTTATGATTATCTAAACCAAGACAGTAAAAGCCTTCTGATTCCATCCAAAAGCGTTCATTAAATCGTTGATATAATTCTTCTGCTTTTTGGCGTAAATTTTTTGCTTGCTCTTTTTCTCCCCATATTTCGTAAATCAAAGCTGCTTTTAGCCACGCATCATAAACATAGCCTTGTAGTTCACATAAAGCTATTGGTGGCTCTACTAACTGGCCATTTGGATAAACTATTGCCTTACCCGAATCTTTCCAGCCTTGATTGCGTAATCCTTTTGGTGAACGAGTTAAATACTCTACAAATCCATCGCCATCAAAGTCGCCGTATTTATCAATCCAAGTTAATGCTTTTTCTAGTGGCTCTCTACATTCATCGAGCATATCAAGGTTAGCATTCCAAGAATAAGTTTGGGCTAAAGTAATAATCCAAAGAATGGTGGTATCTACTGTACCGTAGTAAGGATTGTAGGGAAGTTGCTTGATTTTAGTTAACTCGTCATGACGCAATTCATGGAGCATCTTACCTGGTTGAGCATCATGCCAGTCATCTAATTCTGTTGCTTGTAGTTGAGCCAATCTCACAAGCGTACCACGAGCAAAATCATGGTAGACCGCCATTGTCTGCAAACTAGTAATAATTGAGTCGCGTCCAAAGACAGCCATAAACCAAGGAATACCAGCAGCAGGCATCCAAAATTGCTGGCCTTTGTTATCTACTTCAATTCGCAGCGCTCCCATATCAACGATCGCTTGCTGATAAAATACTTGTATCTCTGCATTAGACGATCGCATCTTTGTGGCATTAGTCAGAAATTCATCCCTAACTTTTCCAGCTTTTGTATTATGAGGCAAAGCACAAGTTTGTTGAGGCTTGAGGATATCTCCGTTAGCTTTGGCTGTAAAGTTAATACAAGTGTGCCATGATTCACCAGGAGCGTTAGCGGAGCTTACCGCAGGTATCGCTACATCAAACATCAACCTACCGTTAGCATATCTTGCTGTGGAAGTTGCACAAACTGATTCAGTGACAATACCTCGTAAAAAATCACCGTTACGGTACTCGGTGGAGAGGATGTTATCTTTCCAAGTTGTTGCTGTCTCTCCCCTTGTCAAAATATTCTTTGCTTTTACCTCAAAGATATCGGCAAAATCCGAACGTATCGCCAGCATCAGCTGAAGCTCAATCGGCTCTAAATGATAGTTAGTAATATCAATATCTTCGTGCATCCCCCCGACAATATCGCGCCGGACAGTTATCAGCAAACTCTCAGCAGGTAAATTGCCGTTGACTGTGGCAAGTTGTGGGTTAGTGAATTGGTAAAGCGCACTATGATGTGTAATGTTACTAGAAGCTAGTAGTACAAGTGGATAACGATTGAGAGAAATTTCATAGTAAGAAATTAAACGTGTATCACGAACAAAAAAACCTTGGGCTTGATTCTCGTCGATGGAACCATCGCTAGCTGTGACTAAAAAAGAGGAACCATCGTTAATTGTGATCAGATTAGAATTGACAGTAACTTTTGTGGGCATAGAAGTTAGGATATTTTAGCAGTGTCAGATCCCCTTGGCAGAAGTCGGGGATCTCGCAGCCCTTCAAAATTAACCATTCTCTGTAAAGCCTGGATACAAAGTCATACCACCGTCTACAAATAGTGTTGTACCGTTAACATAATCAGAGTCATCAGAAGCCAGCCAAACTGCTGCCTTGGCAATATCTTCAACTTTTCCTATACGTTTTGCGGGAATTAGTTTTAATAACTTTGCCTCTGCTTCGGGAGTATCCCAAGCTGACTTGTTGATTGGGGTTTTGATCGCACCAGGAGCAATACTATTGACGCGGATTTTGTGGGGGGCAAGTTCTTGGGCAATACTTTGCATCATCATATTTATGCCGCCTTTACTACTGGCATAATTGACGTGGCCAGCCCAAGGAATGACTTCATGCACGGAACTAATACAAATAATCTTACCTGCCGCACATGAAATATCAGGCTTGACACCTCGACGCAAAAACTCCTTTGCAGCTTCTCGCGCACATAAAAATTGTCCTGTTAGATTTACCCCAATAACTGCATTCCATTGATCAAGGCTCATATCTACAAAGGGTGAATCTTTTTGCAGACCGGCATTGTTCACTAAAATATCAATAGTGCCAAATTCCTTAAGGGTCTGGCTGAACATTGCCTTTACTTGGTCTTCTTTGCTGACATCAGCTTGAATGGCGAGTGCCGTGGGCACGCCTTCGGCGAACGCTTCTCCATTTGCAGCTTTGATATCATCGACAATTTTTTTGGCTTCTTCAGCTTCAGAATGGTAATTAATAGTTACTGCTGCACCCGATTGGGCTAAATAGCGAGCGATCGCTTCACCAATGCCAGAACTAGCACCCGTTACAAGTGCTTTTTGACCTTTGAGCAGGTAAGGAGAATAGCTCATAATGCGTTCAATATTTTTAAAATTTGTATTCGTTGTGAGCAGCTAAAGACTTGCATAATATTTTGGCTTTCTGGGTGTCAAATTAACTTGACAATTTTAGATGATCAAAATGTTAAATTTTCGATTAATAAATCAAAGCTCTTTTCTATTTTATGAAATACACAGTATTTTCCTAATCTATCCGAAGAAAGATAAACAGTATATTCTTTGACTAACCAATGTTTCAATTATTTGACATTTGTGTGACAACAGTGTGTCTTCATTTTTAAGATTTGTAAAATGTAATTTTAAAGCTCATATCAATCTCAATTAAGATTTATGGTATATTCAGAGCAACTTGGGTGATTAGTTAAAGTAAGATTTTTAGTTAGTTAATCTAAATTGACCTAAAAAAGAGAATCATGCAAGACATTAAGGCATTTTTAGCCGCCTTTAAAGTGTCTAATTAGATTAGTTATGTCCAACAACAAATCTCATCTAAAAATAATTATTCTCTAGTCTTAATAGATGTCAATTTTGGTTTGATTTAAGGTAAATTAAAATAATGGTTAGTTTAGTAATTTTTGCGAGCAAGTAAAAATGGCTACTAAAAAGTGTAAATATGGAACAAGCTTTTTATTTTAAAAAATACTTTAAAAATTTAAGTGCATTGAACACTTCCATATTTTTTAATTGCTTGATTTGCTACCAAGATAGCAGTATATTTCAAAAATACGAAATGATGCATTAAACGGATAAAAATTCTATGTAATACAAATACTTAACTTAAATCCAATAAAGGAAAAAGCAATGTCTGCTCTGTCTTTGAATAACCAAAATTTACCATACCCTGACCCTCTACATCCCATCATCGTTCATTTTGTAATTGCGATGGTATTTTTTTCTTTTATCTGCGACGTTGTAGGCTATTTCACTCGCAACGTGCGTTTGTTTGAGGTCAGTTTCTGGAATATGTTTGTAGCTTCAGGAGCTATTTTCTTAGCAGTAATCTTTGGTCAGTTTGAAGCGGGTTTAGCGAACATTTACGCAGCAGCCCAAGCAACGCTAAATTTTCACACTATTATGGGTTGGTCGTTAGCAGCGCTTGTTGTTGCCATTACAGCTTGGCGTTTTGTAATTCGCAACAACAATCCCCTCAAAATACCACCTGCTTACCTTGGTGTTTCCACGTTTTTAGTTTGTCTGGTGTTCTTACAACTGTATTTAGGAAGCAAGCTGTTTTGGGTATACGGGTTTCATGTAGAGCCAGTCGTTGAAGCGATGAAGCAGGGAGTTTAGAAATGAACTCCCAACTCATTGAACAATTAAGATTGAGGCTAGGTGCTAACGGATTACCTTACGAAATACCACTACACCCAAGTTTGGTACACCTAACATTGGGACTGTTCATCATTGCTATTTTGTTTGATATAG
>JBBSOP010000472.1:0-4334 GCA_038259655.1 Chroococcales cyanobacterium | reverse complement strand
TGTTCGGGAGTACGATGATTTCCTGTAACTGATATAATATCTTGGGCTAATTGGGTAAATTTTTGAATGACAATCTCTTTATCTAGAGGTAAGTTACCATCAGTCCCAAACACAGAAGGAAAATATTGGGGGTGAATTTTGCCTAACATGACATTGGCATCTGTAACCGCTAATGGCCCGCCATTTCGATAACAAGCAGGGCCTGGATTTGAACCAGCAGATTGAGGGCCAACACGATAACTAGAACCATCAAAAAATAGAATTGAACCACCGCCAGCAGCAATAGTATTAATTGCTAATACTGGAACTCGCATTCGCGCCCCAGCAATTTCGGAATCTAATTGGCGTTCATACTCTCCTTTAAAATGGGCTACGTCTGTACTTGTTCCACCCATATCAAAAGTAATAATTAAGTCAAAACCTGCTCTTTTGCTAGCTTGTACTGCGCCAACAATACCGCCAGCCGGTCCGCTTAAAATACTATCTTTTCCCTGAAATTGTTCAGCATCTGTTAAGCCACCATCAGATTTCATGAACATTAATCTGACATTAGGTAACTGACTAGCTACTTCATTAACATAGCGACGCAAAATAGGAGTTAAATAAGCATCTATTACTGTTGTATCTCCTCGGCTAACCAATTTCATTAAAGGACTAACTTGATGGGATACAGATATCTGCGTAAATCCGATTTTTTGGGCAAGTTGGGCTACTTGTTGTTCGTGTTGGGGATAGCGATCGCTGTGCATAAAAACAATAGCACAACTACGAATGCCTGTGTTGTAAACTGCTTGTAGGTCTTTTTGAACTTGTTCTACATTTACAGGGTTTAATTCATTTCCTTTAGCATCATAACGTTCCGAAACCTCAATTACTTGTTCGTAAAGCATTGTCGGTAAAATTATCTGACGGGCAAATATATTAGGGCGGTTTTGATAACCAATTCGCAACGCATCTTTGAAGCCGAGGGTGATCAACAAAACAACGCGATCGCCATGTCTTTCTAATAAGGCATTTGTTGCTACTGTTGTTCCCATTTTGACGGATTCTATTGCTGTATAGGGAATGGGTTCATTGCTTGCAAGACTCAGAATATCCCTAATGCCTTGGATAACGGCATCCTGATATTGTGATGGATTCTCTGAAAGTAATTTGTAGACAATAACCCATTCTTGATTAGGAAGAGTCACAATCAAGAAACGTTCTGTATGTCTTAAGAGCCTATCTACAATTACCTGATTATTCGTCACAGCAATAATATCTGTGAATGTGCCACCACGGTCAGCAAATACTTTTAACATTTATCAATTCACTCAACTGTATGGAAATAGAGTAACAATAGCCTAAATCGGCAGTTAATATTTATTGCTGTACCTTAAAATTATGGGAGTTGCTATATTTATTCATAGCCAACACTAACTCTAAACTTCTTTGCCAGTCTGGTAAAATAAACCCAAAAGTATTAGTTAATTTCTGACTATTTAATAAAGAATATGCTGGTCTGTTGGCTGCTGTGCAATAGTCTTTAGAGGTAATTGCTATCAATTTCTCTAACTTGCGTTGCTCATGTTGGATATCATGAGTAAAGATTGCTTGAGCAAATTCATACCAGTTAGTTTTTCCACTGGCTGTTAAATGATAAATTCCACCTTTGTCAGTAAGAAAACCAGATACATCCTGTAAAGCCTGAGATAAAATTTGTGCTGTAGCTTCAGCAATTACACGACTCCAAGTCGGTGCGCCAATTTGGTCATTAACAACTTTAATTTCTTCTTGCTCTTGAGCCAGCTTTCGCATAGTCAGTAAAAAATTTTTACCTCGCAACCCATACAGCCAACTAGTACGTAAAATTAAATGTGGTACTCCTACAGATGCGATCGCCTGTTCTCCTGCTAGTTTTGTTTTACCATAGGTATTTTGTGGGTTAGGTTGATCTGATTCTGTGTAGGGTGTGGTTTTTATGCCATCAAATACATAATCCGTGGAATAGTGAATTATCGCTGCACCCAATCGCTTTGCTTCTTCAGCCATGACACCAGGAGCAATGCCATTAATAATCATTGCTAATTCTGGTTCTGACTCTGCTTTATCTACATTTGTGTAAGCAGCTGGATTAATAATCAAATTTGGTTGGACTTCTCGAATAATGCTGCGAATAGTGTTTGGTTGAGCTAAATTTAACTGGCTGCGTCCTACAGCAATTACTTCACCTAAAGTCATGAGAGTGCGTTGTAATTCCCAACCCACCTGTCCAGTGACACCTGTGAGCAGAATTTTCATGCAAACACCTCTACCTCTGGTAGTAACTTGGCGACTTGATCTTTAGCAGAGAGTATAGGCTTTGTTTGAATTGGCCAGGCGATCGCTAAATTAGGATCGTTCCATAATATAGTACGTTCATGCTGTGGTGCATAATAGTTTGTCGTTTTATACAAAACCTCAGCATATTCTGAAAGCACTAAAAAACCATGAGCAAAGCCTGTTGGTATCCATAATTGCCGTTTATTTTCAGATGTGAGATTTGTACCTACCCATTGACCAAAAGTTGAGGAACTTTTTCTCAAATCCACAGCTACATCAAAGACTGCACCTGATACTACTCTGATTAATTTTCCTTGAGGTTGCTGAATTTGATAGTGCAAACCACGTAATACATTTTTGTTAGAATAAGAGTGATTATCTTGGACAAAATGTGTAGTAATACCTACCTTTTCTAAAAAAGATTTTTCATTATAACTTTCATAAAAAAAACCGCGATCGTCTTCAAACACATGCGGTTCAATCACTAATAAATCAGCAATTCCTGTCTGTTTAATATTCATTAACATACCTTTGATACTACATTTTATCCCTGTTCTGTCACTCTCCGGGAGGGCGATCGCTATAAGCCTTATGAGGCAATCAATACAAGCTATACTATTAGAAAAAATTGGTCTTGTATTTGTTATTAGAAAACAATCGTGCGTAGGCGTAGCCCGTCGTAGACATCGCTTGCTATACAAAAGCTCTAGAATCCAAAAATGGCAAATGTTTTCGGATTTTTACTTCCTGGTTTTATCGTAAGCGATTATGCGGACATGATATTACGTTAGCCTGCGGCATAATACACCTTACGAACTAACGATTTACTGTTGACTCATGCCTAATCATTATCGATATATTATTTTTTACAAACCTTACGGAGTTCTCAGCCAATTTACGCAGGAAACTCCCAAACATATAACTCTCAAAGACTACATTGATATGCCCGATGTGTATCCTGTGGGGCGTTTAGATTGGGATAGTGAAGGATTGCTGTTATTAACAAACGATGGACAATTACAACATCGCCTTGCTAATCCTAAGTTTGGTCATCAACGTACTTACTGGGTACAAGTAGAGCGCATTCCCAATCAAGATGCTATAAACAAGTTGCAAAGGGGTGTGAAAATTCAAGATTATCAAACTCGACCAGCCAAAGTACGATTGTTGTCAGAGTCACCGCAGCTACCTGAACGCGAGCCACCAATTAGATCTAGAAAAAATGTGCCAACAGCATGGGTAGAAATGACTTTAACCGAAGGAAAAAATCGCCAGGTGCGTCGAATGACCGCGGCTGTTGGGTTTCCGACTTTGCGACTGGTAAGGGTAAGTATAGGTCATCTCAATTTAAATAGCTTACAACTTGGTCAATGGCGTAACCTCACTTTATCGGAACTGGAACTTTTGCATAATTTTTCCAAAACCAACTGAATGTAAATAAACGTCAAGATCAGCCAGTGGTTGTCAGACATTACTCGAAGAACTAAAAACTATCAGATAAGGTTTAATTGGTACTATTTGGCAAGAATCAAGTCAAAAGCAGTATAATACTCTTTTTTTATTCCTCCTTAGTTAACTCAGCCTTTGGGTGCAAGTTTAAGTCTTATGAGCCTTAATCAGCGCTGGCATCAAACTCACCAACAAGAAGAAATCGTGTCTGCAATACCTACACGCTTGGAACTTGTAACCGAACGAGCCTCCGATTTGGAACTTTGCACAGCAGAAACGCTGCGCCGTACCCAAGAGGAACTCCAGTGGTATCGCCAGCTTTATGAAAATACCCCTGCTGTGTACTTCAGTTTGGATGCGACGGGGATAATTTTATCTGTCAACCAATTCGGTGCTAACTGTCTTGGCTACACATTAGAACAATTAATAAATCAGCCCGTTTTTCACTTGTTTGATCACTCACAGGACTTACGCAACTGGCACAGTGCGATCGCTAGCCAGTAGTACATACGTATTTAATTAGCCAGAATGTGTTTGATTGGCTTGACTGGAATTAGTAACAATAATCAATGATGTATCTTGTT
>JBBSOP010000471.1:0-4336 GCA_038259655.1 Chroococcales cyanobacterium | reverse complement strand
TATCAGTATCAAACTAGAACGCGAGTTAGCTGATTACATCTCGGCAAAAAATTATCAGCTACCAAACACCGGATTTTTGTATTTTGAGGCAGTTGGTGACATCCAACAAATTAAACGCAAGAAAAAAGCCTTAGATGACTTAAATCATGGTTATACCCAAAATCCTTACTTGGGTAACTTTTTATTTGAGGCTTCCCAAGCCAGACCTATTAAAAAAACGGTGCAATTGCAAACACAGGATTTGTTGTTATCCTCTGCGAATCCTGGTCAAAAAGCAGCAGTAGAAAAAGTGCTTGCAGCCGAAGATTTAGTTCTTATTCAAGGGCCACCAGGTACAGGCAAAACTACTGTAATTGCCGAGATTTGCTATCAAGTTGCCCTGCGTGGTGGACGTACTCTGATTGCTTCTCAAGCTAATTTAGCAGTAGATAATGCTTTGAGTCGATTAGTTCATAACCCAGTCATCCGCGCTATACGTAAGGGACGAGCCGAGAAAGTCGGGGAAGAAGGACAGCCATTTTTAGAAGATCAAGTAATTGGTAGATGGCTAGAAAATACTGCTGCTGACTGCGAAAATAGGGTTGCTCTACGCTTAGATAATGTAAAAGTTTTGCGGCAATTGCTGGCATCGTCACAACGATTTACCGCATATCTAGAAGTAGAAAAAGAATTTCATCAAAAACAGCAGGAGTTTGAGAAAGCTAAAGCAGATTTAGCAGCAAAATCTCAAGAGCAAGAAATAGCATTTAAAGAAATTGCAGCCAAAAAAAATGAAGTTGAATCTCTCAGCTTGGGGTTAGATAAATTACTAAATACTGCCCAAAATGTCAATTGGGAAGCTCCAGAAGTTGGAGATTTTTTGCCACGCCTGAAGCCATACACAGAAGGTAATATATTAGTTAAAAACTTTTTAGCAAATGTTCGTCAAGCTATCAAATATACGGATGAACTAGGCTTAATTCCTGCTGTACGTGGTGCATTTGGATTAGCAGTTTGGTTACGTGAAACTGTGGCGACTCAATTATCTCAATTGAGAACAGCATTCAGTGATGCTCAGGATGCAAGTGTAGCCATGTTGGAAGTTGCAGCATCAGCGCAGGTTGTAAGAGAGAATGGTGACTATTTGCATCAATTACAAACAGAACATCAGCAATTACTACCCAAACAGCAAAACTTACAGCAAACCATCCAAATTCTCCAAAATCGTCAACGAGAAATTGATTATATTATCACAGCAGTTGTCGATTGGAAGTCTACAGCACCTAACCATTTATATCAAGTAATCAGTAATTGTCAGCAATCAGGTCAACCGTTAACAGATAACTTAGTAGACTTGCCCCTTGGTTTGTGGATGTTTGCTAATTCTTTAAAGCTACCACTTTTACCTAAAAATTATACAATTATTTTACCAGATTGGAAGTTATTAAATAAAGCGATCGCCTACGAAATTGAAGGAAACTTTATTGATCGAAAAGGCAATCAGCATAATTTTAGTTATTTTTTACAACAAACTTTCAGCCAGATTCCAATGGTGCTATCATCAAGCGATCGCACTCAATGGCAAGAAACTTATCAGCACGTTAATAATTATCAATTACTAACTCCCAAACAGCGCAAGTTGCTAATTGAAAATACCCAGTGTTTTTTGAGTAGGATGCAAAAAAATTATAGTGCATCTTGGAAATTAGATCACATCGATTCTACCATTAAACATATTACCCAAGACTTATTAGAAAGTATCCTTAAGAATGCCCGTCAATGTGTTGCAAAAGTTAAAACAGAAACTGAACAACAGCTTCAGCACTTACAACGACAATTTAATGAACTACAAACCAATGAAATTAACCAACAGCAAATATCTAGTATTCAATCTCAGGTAGAAACAGCTAAACAAGATGGTAAGTTACAACTAGGACGAGTTATCAATATTTTACAAGAACTTAGTCAACAGCAAAACATACCTACTAAATTACGTGCTTTAGTTGAAGAGTATTTAAATCAGCAAGCAAATATTTGGGAACAACCCCAAGAGTTTGCTACAAAAATAAATTCTTGGGAAAGTTGCACAAATCAACTAGAAACTATAATTTCATCTTTAGAACCTTTTGCTGTCTTGGAAAGCATCAAAAAATCTTTGGATGAACATCTTTTAAAGCTAAATGAAGAAACTACAATTTCTCAGCAGCGACTCCAAGAAACACAAAAAAAATTACATAAATTAGAACAAAAACTTCAACCAGAGATTTCAGAAATTTTAATAACTGAAAGGAACTGGTGGCAAATAGAATGGCAAAGAATACCAGATCAATTAAAACCTCAAACTTCTAATATAAACTTATTTGATTGGGAATTTTTAGGCAGTCTTAAAACTCAGTTTGAAACTTGGCAACTGCAACTGCAAACTGAAGAGACTTATCTGAGCCGTTATCAACATTTTATCGGAGATTGGATTGTAAAAGTCAAAAATCCTACAGAGCGCGATCGCAATGACTTACGCCGAATTTATTTAGATAACTCCAACGTCGTTGGTATCACCTGTGTACAAGCAGCAGGTCGAGATTTTTCTGAAGAATTTAAATCCTTTGATGTTGTAATTATTGATGAAGTCAGTAAATGTACTCCACCCGAATTACTCATACCCGCCTTGAAAGGTAAAAAGTTAGTCATGGTAGGCGACCATCGACAACTACCGCCCATGCTTGATACTAGCACTTTAGAAGAAGTTGCCCAAAAAACTAGCAGTACACGAGAAGAACTGCAATTTTTAGAAGAATCACTTTTTAAAAGTCAGTTTGAAGCTGCTGATAAAAGCATCAAACAAATGCTAACTACCCAATATCGAATGCATCCCTTTATTATGGGAGCAATTAATCAGTTTTATGACGGTAAATTAGAATGCGGTCTTTTAGAACCTGACATTAAACGCGCTCACAATTTAGTAGGTCAAATCATTCAACCAGACCATCATTTGATTTGGGTAAAAATGCCTCAAGAAAATGAATTTCAAGAACAACGCGAGTATACATCATTTTTTAATCCTCGTGAAATTGATGTGATTGAACATTTGTGTCAACAGTTTGAGAGCACTTGGTCTCATAGAGTTGCTAACGGTGAACCCAAAAAACAAATTGCCGTAATTACATTTTATGGCGCTCAACTGCGAAAAATTGACGAGCGTCTGCAATCTGAACTTTTTCCCTCATTAGAAATTCGTACAGGTACAGTTGACCGATTTCAAGGTATGGAAAGACCTGTTGTTATTGTTAGTATGGTTCGCAATAACAATCAAAAAGATGTCGGATTTGCGAAAAAGCCAGAACGGGTAAATGTGGCTTTTTCTCGCGCCCAAGAACTATTAGTAATTGTAGGTTGTCACGATTTATTTACTCATCAATCGGGTAGAGTCGGAGGTATGTATTCTGAGGTTTCAAATACTGTAAATCGTCATGGAGGTTTCGTTGATGTTTCTCGCTTACTCAGCTAAACCTATTGATTAAAATTTCAAAAATTCAGCACGGACTAAACTCTCCCTAGCGCTAACGGCACTTCTGAATTTTTCTTAATGTCATGTCAGCTTAATCACTTATCAAAAAAATCTCAGTGCCTCCGCATCAGCCTAAATAATAAGTATTCAATCGGACATGATGTAACACGATGCCGGAAAATTGTTGACTGTGATTTTATACAAATTATCTACAAACTTGTACTTACAACAGATTTAAAGTAAATGAAGTACACGCTTCGGGGCACAACATGTTATGCCCCTACGATTCTCTGTACTCTGGTAGTTAGACATAAGAAATATTGATAAACCATATATTTCTGGAAAAGAGATTTTGGCATTTGTAGTAAAAGAGCAAATATCACTTGATGCTTAATTTAGCTCAAGGGGGTCTAATGATTGATCGCTTTGTAAATTTTATTTTTATCGATTCCTTCGCCCTAGCAATTAACCTGATGTTTGGGAAATTGCTTCGGACTAAAATCTGCAACTATTCATGGTAAGGAATGGGAAGTGATGAACTTTCAACATCAGAAAGTAGCTCTAGTTCTTCTGAATCACCACCATCCTTGGAGGACGTATAGCGTTTTTTAAGCTGAGGTTACAGCTTAATTCCACCCCCCTCTCCGTGAGTTTGGAGAGGGTTCGGGGGTGAGGTTTTCAGTTTATGAAAACTTAATATTTACTACATCAAAAAAGCCTGAGAATCACATTACCTTAAAACTTCTTAAGAAGCTTGGAAAGCTTTCACGAATTATAGGTGTATATTTTCGTTTCTTTTTTTCTCTATACTTAATTGGAAAATTCTTTACATGACAGAACCTAACAACAACT
>JBBSOP010000470.1:0-4344 GCA_038259655.1 Chroococcales cyanobacterium | reverse complement strand
GGGTACAGCGATCGCCACGTTAGTCAGTCAAAGCCCCTAATTTCCCATTCAAACCCTGACATTAGTTAACTCTAATTGCCGTCTTCTGGGGACTTCATAAGTCATGAAATCATAAGCCATGTCTGTATTAGGAAAAATTGCACGAGCTTCCTGAAGCAGATCTTTCAACTCCAAGATATTTCCGGGAGCATAGCGGGGACTAAAATGAGTCATCAGTAATCGCTTTGCTTTAGCAACTAAAGCTGTTTGTGCTGCCATCGTAGTTGTAGAATGTAAACGCTGAAAAGCCAAATCTGCATCTTGATGGGCAAAAGTAGCCTCATGAATTAACACATCTGCATCCTCAGCCAGTTCGACAGCACCCTCACAGTAAACTGTATCTGTACAATAGGCAATCTTGCGGCCGATTTCTGTAGGGCCACACAACTCTTTGCCATTAATCACTCGTCCATCGGCAAGCGTCACCGTTTCACCGCGCTTGAGTTGACCATAAATGCGACCAGGAGGAATTTGCAAAGCCTTGGCTTTTTCCACATCAAAGCGTCCTGAACGGTCTTTTTCTGCTATGCGATAACCGAAAGCTGGAATCCGGTGATGCAGAAGACCACAGCTAACGGTAAATTCATGATCTTCATAAACGACACCGGGGCGGACAGCATGAACTTTAACAGGATAAGAAAAATGTGTATGAGAATAACGTAAAGCAGATTGGATATATTCATTTAACCCAGGCGGGCCATACATATCAACTCGTTCCACATTACCAGCCAAGCCGCAACTAGCAAGAAGTCCCATCAAGCCAAAAATATGGTCGCCGTGCATGTGGGTAACAAAAATTCGGGATAGCTGACTACTTTTGAGGTCACTCCGCAAAATTTGATGCTGAGTACCTTCGCCACAGTCGAATAACCACAGTTCTGCCCGTTGGGGTAATCTTAAAGCAACGCTGGAAACATTGCGCGCTCTTGTGGGTACACCGGAACTTGTCCCTAAAAATGTTATTTGCACAGCGTTTTTTAGCCTTACCTCTTGCTCAATTTGACGCTTTGTCTTTGATTATCTTGCAATCTTTTGGCGTGCAAAGCTGGAAGCTAACACTAGACTGAACCAGACAATTGGCTCAGGTTATTGCTTATATATTCTAGATTGTCTGCCATTTATAAGCTAGTGCCGCTACGCGGAAGTCAAAAGTCAAGGCTGAGCGAAGCCGAAGTCTTGACTCTGAGAGTAATCGTAAAGCCTGCGGCATAGCTACGCTTAGCGCGTAGCGTCTCGCAGAGAAGTTAAGAGGGTTTTAGAGAGTTCTTGCGTAAGTCCTATTAATGCGATCGCAATATTACAAGTGCAATATCTCAGTATTGAAATAATTCTGTTGTAAAACGGGAAACCTATTGTTATGCCAGTTAACAGTTATCAGTTGTCAGTCAAAAGATATTTGATAACTGCTTTAAATCCTCCTCTATACGCCTTGATAACTGTTCACTGGTTTAAATATAAGTCCCGAATAGGAAAATGCTCAAAAAATCTCTGCTGAAGTTTTTGGTTTTGCCCTTTTCTTTAGTTCCCTGGCTATGCGTGGGAATGCTGTTTGATTCTAAAGCTGATGCTTTACCAGGGCAAAGTACAGAAGAAGTAACTACTTGGATGAAAGCACATCCCACATTACGCCCTCGTAGTGGAGAACAATTATATGTGCAGAAAAGTGATACAGCGGCCCAGCGATTTACATTTCAAGCGTCAGTATTGCCACCTGGTAAAGTGGTATTTACTAAAGACCGGAGTAGAATCCGCAGTGAGCGTCTGGCTATGTATGATGCCATTAATGGCATGTCATTTCAGCGTCTCCAGGAATCCTTACGGGTGATTTATGGCTTAAATATCTATCAAGATTTTGATCGCGCTCAGGTGTTGTATGAATATCCTAATCAGGGTGCTGTTAACTCTGCTCGTCATGCCAAAACTCCCATTCGAGAAGCTTTACGAGGAGAATTGCGTGTAGGCGATCGCTATGCCTATTGGATAGAAATTGCCCAACCTAAAACAGGCAAAGCCTTTACTGGACAAATGACAGTTTTACTCAAAACTGATTTAGATAAATTAGAAGCTGAATTACGAACTCGTTAATTAAACCAGCGTATTGGAAGGATGGAAGTTAAAAATTTCATCCTTCTCCTCCCCATGCCCCATGCCCACAAAAGACATAGTTTTTTAAAATTTTCCTAATACCCCAGAAGGTGGGGTTTGCCATACATTAGAAAAAATACTTTCAGTAGCTAAAGAAATTCTCAGCAAATCTTCTTTTAATAGCGGCGGCCAATCAACTCCAGCTTTGCGCCCTGCGACAAATATCTGCTGGGCTTTGACACCTAACTGATAAAGGGCAAAAGCCAATTCTCTATCAAGACTAGAATCTTCTTTAAGACCTTCAAACACCACTTTTAACGCTAATAAAATTGAGGTGATCTGACCCGGTATCGGCGGTTTTCCCTGTTTCATACGCATTAACAGGGAATCTGGGTTTTCCTCAGTTGTTAGTGTCTGGGCAATGAGGAGTTTGTGAGCTGTTTCGTAATTCATTTATTCAGCTTAAGCTTAGGGTAAATTTTAGCACAATAAGTATATTTAGTTACCCGCTATCTTATGTCACAGCAAGGAACAGAGAATACACTACTCTAGTCCCTAGCCCCTATTGCCTCAATTTGTCTAACCACAGTCAGTGCCGAGTAACTCACTCCAGCAGTACCTTCTCCTGGATGTGTGGAGTCACCAACTAACCACAGATGATTGATAGGTGTACGATTGGCAAAACCAAAGGGGCCGAAAGTGGGTATTCTTTGGCCTATGCCGCCAACTATACCGCGATCGCGGGCTGTAAAATGAGCAAAAGTGCGCGGTGTGGCGGCTTCTTGATGAATAATGGTTTCTGGTTTCAAATAGAAATATTGGTTAAGACGAGCGATCGCCTCTTGGGTATACTTTTGTTTGAGTCCTTCATAATTCTGGGTTTGCCACCACGGCGCAGGATCGACAAAGGAAGAAGCGATAATTGTAGCTTTACCGTCTGGGGCGCGACCATCTCCAGGATGACTAACGGAGACAAATAGGGAATTATTCTCGCCGATGGGGCCGTTGGCATCATACATAAATTGCAGGTGGGGTGGACAATCAACGGGGATGGCACTGACATCTACACCCAAGTACACTACAAACGCGCCTGATGCTGGGGGTAATTTTTCCACCCGATGTTTATAGCCTAAGGTCGCTTGTGATTTTAATAGTTGCGTTAAATTCTGTACAGTGACGTTAGCAACTACATGGTCAGCGGCTTCTGTCCAGACTTCACCAGTTTTCTGATTTCTAATAACTACAGCATTGGCTTTGCCATTTTCTACCTTAATTTCCTCGACGGTATGGCGCATCAACAACTTACCACCGTCTCTTTCTAATGCTTGCACGAGGCGATCGCTTAATACTTGCATACTACCTTGGAGGTGAAATAATCCTTGGGGTAGTTGGGATACGCTCAAAGCCGTTGCGGCATACAGTAATGCAGTTTCATCTGCATTTACCTGGGAATACAACTTCAGTTGTAAATCTAAAAAAGTTCTTAGTCGCTGGTCATTTCCCAAGCCACATAACCGTAAAGCATCGCCTACTGTAAATAACGTGAAGGGTGTGGTAATTAATGTACTGGGACGCACTGCTTGAATTAATTGCCCCAAATCCCACAAATTACGCGGCGGTAATACGGGGTCGCGTCCTTGAAATTCCCAACTGGCATTAAATAATGTTGCCATCAACTGCCAAAAGGGTTCGCTACCAGGAAACTGTTTTTGCCGTTCTTCTTGCCATTTTTCTGGGTCACGCCAGACATTGATAGGTGTACTTTCCCCAGGTAAATACACCGCACAAGCCGGATCACAAGGTGTTGCTGCTGGTAAATCTATTGCCAATTCTGAGAAAATGCGGTGATGAATCCCTCCCGGTTCCAACCCTGCTACCTGAGTTGCTCCCACATCAAAGGTAAATCCCTGGCGTTTAAAGGTGGAAGCACAGCCTCCTGGTACGAGGGCTTGGTCTAGGATTAAGACACTGTAACCTCTACGAGCTAATAATGCTCCAGCAGTCAGTCCGCCGATTCCTGCACCAATGACGATGACACGAGATTTACTTTTGTCAATAAAGACGTTAGACATTGATATTTATGTTTACAAATTTTAATATTACTATTCATAATTTTATCGGGTAATGGCTGTGAAAAGCTAGTGTGCGTCGTGGCTGCACATTTTATAGTCAAGATTATCATTACTGCCAATGTTCAACCCTCGTTTTGCTGAAACTGGC
>JBBSOP010000469.1:0-4366 GCA_038259655.1 Chroococcales cyanobacterium | reverse complement strand
CGCTTATGCATCTACGTGTTTCCGTTACCCATGCGTAAGTCCTGACTCAATTAACACACATTTACGAATTTGAGAGTTGGAGGTGTGAGATTGACGGGAGAAGATAGCATTCCCTAAAAGCCTCCAAGCAAAAGGAGAAAATAAAGATTTATCTAACATTGAGCCAAAACTTTGCAGGTTTCTTTGCTTCAGTGCTACTAAAGTCCAATGTAGCTTTAGGTAATCTTTAATATCTTTAAGTGCAGGGACATGAGGCCGATGTTGTTCTGCAATTAAGGCATATATCTTTTCTTTCATTAAAATATTTGTCTCTAGCCGTTGAGATAAAGAAAATTTTTGATTATAAGCCCCAGTCCAAATAGTCCGGTAGGCAAGGCACTGATTAATAAAGATAGCTTCACCAAATTGAGCAATGCGAATCCAAGAATCAATATCATCACAGTTAGCATCAAGTTGAGAATCCCAACCGCCAGTTTTACAAAAAGCTTCTTTTTGACAAGCTACTTGTACGGGTGTACCAAAAGGCACAAGTTCTAAGAGCATCCCATAGTGAATATCTGCTTGCGGGATATAACAAGCTAAACCAGACCCGACTTGCGGGGTACGACTCAGTTCAACTTCATCAGCATTGACTTGAGCAGCAATACAAGAGCAAATGACAGCACCAGGACAAAGTGCGATCGCTTTTGCCATTTGTTCTAAACAATTACTATCTAAGTAGTCATCATCATCCAAAAATTTAATCCAGTCGCCGCTGGCTTTTTGCACTCCGGCATTCACCGTTGCTGCGTGACCTTTGTTAACCTCATGACGATGGTAGACAACAGACTCACCCAAACTTCTGATATATGTTGCGGTATCCTCACTAGAACAGTCATCAGCAACAACTACCTCACAAGGAATTGTCTGGTTAAGTGCAGAATCAATTGCTCGGCGAAGCAAATCTAAGCGGTTATAAGTAGTAATGACGACGCTAAATTTCATAAATATTACACTTGCATCTCAATTTTCTGCAATATAGCCTCTGTGACTGCGCTGCTGTATCGGTAAAAATCTCAATATTGAAATTCAGTAGACTGAAACAGGATGATCGATTTATGATTAATGATTGTGAGTTTTTAAAGCATACAGATCCATGAGCGCTCAAGAAATCATTCGTTCCATTGAAGCGGAACAACTAAAATCCGATCTTCCCATACTTTATGTGGGTGACACCGTGAAAGTCGGGGTGAAAATCAAAGAAGGCGAAAAATACCGCATACAACCCTACGAAGGAGTCATAATTGCCAAACGCAACGGTGGGATTAACGAAACTATTACAGTTCGCCGCGTATTTCAAGGCGTGGGTGTAGAACGGGTCTTTTTGTTGCATTCCCCTCGGATTGACAATATCAAAGTCTTGCGTCGCGGTAAAGTACGGCGTGCTAAGCTGTATTATCTGCGCGATCGCGTTGGTAAAGCTACCCGGATTAAGCAACGGTTTGACCGTTCTTTATGATTTTATGTTCAGGGTATGGGAAAAATCCCTACAAAAACAAGAAGCGGCGTTTGCCGCTGATTTGTTCTCTAAACAAAAATAGGGTAAGATAGAAGTCGCATTGCGTTAAACTAAAAAAGTTCAGCGCAATAACTGAATCCAATCCAGCTTGTGCGCTCTTAGTTCAGTTGGTAGAACGCAGGTCTCCAAAACCTGATGTCGGGGGTTCAAGTCCTCCAGGGCGCGCTCGGAAGCAAAAAATACAGCCCGGAACAGTAGCACAACTGCTAACATAGCAGTTAGTGCTAATGATTTCGGGTATAGTTATTTTAATAAATAATATTTACAGCTTTTTTGCTTCCAGTAAGTAGGATGGATTTGAAGCTGTAAACCTGAGCGCAAATTAGCAAGCAGGGTATAGCTGTATAAGAAACGGGGAGATTAACGACTGTGGCCAAAAAAAATGAAGCAGAAATGCCAGAAACCACAAATGGGTTTAATTTTGTCAACTTCTTTCAGGGAACTAGAGAAGAACTGGAGAAAGTAGTTTGGCCTAGTCGCAAGCAGTTGGTGAGTGAATCAGCAGCTGTATTGCTTATGGTGACACTCTCCGCTTCTTTGATTTATTTGGTCGATGGATTTTTTGGTTGGGCCGCAAAACAGGTGTTTTGATGACTTCCGCAACAGACGAACCACTTAACTCTGGTTTGCAGTCTGAGGAAACAGCAGAAACAGCGCTCAACGAAGCACGCTGGTATGCAGTGCAAGTAGCCTCAGGCTGTGAAAAACGTGTCAAGACAAACTTAGAACAACGCATCCAAACGTTTGATGTGGCTGAAAAAATTGTTCAGGTAGAAATTCCCCATACGCCAGCGGTAAAAATCCGCAAAGATGGCAGCCGTCAGCACACAGAGGAAAAAGTTTTTCCTGGCTATGTGCTAGTACGGATGGTGATGGATGATGATTCCTGGCAAGTTGTGCGAAATACTTCCCATGTAATTAACTTCGTGGGAGCAGAACAAAAACGTGGTAGCGCTAGGGGTCGTGGTCACGTTAAACCTGTACCTCTGGGTCACTCAGAAGTAGAACGGATATTCAAACAGACCACAGAACAAGAGCCGATTGTCAAAATTGACATGGCGACTGGTGATAAGATTATCGTGCTTTCTGGTCCATTTAAAGACTTTGAAGGCGAGGTGATTGAAGTCAGTCCAGAGCGCAGTAAGCTGAAAGCCCTGCTCTCGATTTTTGGACGGGATACACCCGTAGAATTAGAATTTAATCAGGTTGAAAAACAAAGCTAAGTACAAATGGCGAAAAAAATAGTAGCGGTCATTAAATTGGCCTTAAATGCTGGGAAAGCCAACCCAGCACCGCCAGTAGGCCCGGCATTGGGTCAACATGGCGTGAACATTATGATGTTCTGCAAAGAGTACAATGCCAAAACAGCAGACCAAGCTGGGATGGTAATACCTGTAGAAATTTCGGTTTTTGAAGACCGGAGTTTTACATTTGTACTCAAAACGCCACCAGCGTCAGTTCTGATTCGCAAGGCAGCGAAAATTGAAAGAGGCTCAAATGAACCCAACAAAAAGAAAGTTGGCACAATCACCAAAGCCCAATTACAAGAAATTGCCCAAACAAAAATGCCTGACCTCAACGCCAATGATATAGAAGCGGCGATGAAGATTGTGGGAGGGACTGCCAAGAATATGGGTGTCACAATCACAGATTAGTTATTGGTCATTAGTTCAGTGGTAAAGAAAAAATAAACAACTGACAACTGACAACTAAACAAAGAAAATTTATCGGGGGAGAGGCAAAGCTTCGGAATTACCCCAGGAGAAAAAAATGGGAAAAAAAATATCGCGCCGTTTGCAAGCGCTGCAAGAAAAAGTAGAAGATAGGGATTATACACCCTTAGAAGCTTTAAACCTTCTCAAAGAAACGGCAACAGCCAAATTTTCCGAAGCCGCTGAAGCACATATTCGGCTAGGAATTGACCCTAAATATACAGACCAACAGTTGCGGACAACGGTAGCACTGCCCAAAGGTACAGGACAAATCGTGCGTGTGGCAGTAATCGCTAGAGGTGAAAAAGTTACCGAAGCAAGTAACGCTGGTGCGGATTTAGCTGGTTCGGAAGAATTGATTAACGAAATTCAACAAGGGATGATGGATTTCGATAAGTTGATTGCGACACCAGATGTCATGCCGCAGGTAGCGAAGCTTGGTAAGTTGTTAGGTCCCCGTGGTTTGATGCCATCACCCAAAGGTGGGACAGTGACATTTGACGTAGCAAGTGCGATCGCCGAGTTTAAAGCTGGTAAATTAGAATTTCGAGCTGATCGGACTGGGATTGTCCATGTTATGTTTGGTAAGGCATCCTTCTCGCCTGAAGATTTGTTGATCAACTTGAAGGCGTTGCAAGAAACAATTGACCGTAACCGTCCTTCAGGAGCCAAAGGTCGTTATTGGCGCACAGTATATGTGTCTGCCACTATGGGACCATCGATTAGTGTCGATGTCAGCGCCCTACGGGATTTAAAACTGACCGAAGCAGCTTAACTTTAGTCATTAGTCAGTTGTCAATGGTCAGTAGTAAATAAAAAAACTGACAACTAACAACTGACAACCCTCAAAACGAAATAGGTAAAGCCGGAGACAGCAGGTGCTAATTATTAGCTTAATTTCCTGCTTAGGTTAACGCTCTAATTACCTACTGCTACCTGTAAAGGTAGTGAATATGGTAACTCAAGAGTATTACTGCTAAACCCTGGCTAAGATAGCCGGGGTTTGTTGTTTTGAGGTGGTCAGAACAAGACACATAAATAGGTAAAATCGATGATTTTACCCTTGGAGGTGATACGAGTATGGGTAGAACGCTCG
>JBBSOP010000468.1:0-4377 GCA_038259655.1 Chroococcales cyanobacterium | reverse complement strand
TAGTGGAGCCAGACAAGCTGCTGACGAAGCTGGTGTCGATGTGCGGGAATACAATATCATCTACAAACTCTTGGAAGATATCCAAGGAGCCTTAGAAGGTCTGCTGGAACCAGAGTTAGTAGAAGAACCCTTGGGACAAACCGAAGTTCGCGCTGTTTTCCCTGTCGGTCGTGGTGCTGTTGCTGGTTGCTACGTTCAATCTGGCAAGCTGGTTCGCAACTGCAAAGTGCGAGTACGTCGCGGCGGTAAGATGATTTATGAAGGTGTGCTTGACTCCCTCAAACGGATGAAAGAAGACGCACGCGAAGTCAATGCTGGTTATGAATGCGGTATTGGCATTGATAAGTTCAATGACTGGGTTGAAGGTGACATCATCGAAGCCTATCAAATGGTAACTAAGCGTCGTACCTTAACACTGACGAAATAGTGCTGAGGGTCAAATGCTTAGAAGTTAGGAGTTATAAGATAGGAGTTAAATACTCCTAACTCCTGATTACTCACTCTTAAGTTTTATATGCCTCTTAAGTTTTATATGCGCTCATTTCGCTCGGAACCAATTTTGTGGATTCATGTCGCTGGACTAGCGACACTGCCCATTCTATTAATCATGTGTTTATTATTTCTGTCCATAGGCAAGCCACTGTTGCCAGTATGGATGGAGATGTGCTTAGTGGGAGCAATCGGTGTTTTACCGCTTTTGTGGATGCAGTTGCGCCGTCCTTTTTATATATTTGCTATTTTGGGAGTAGCTCTCAAGCCAGAAAACCTGACTGAGCAGCAACGAAAAATTCTCTGTTTAATTAATACAAAATTTAATCGGCTTCTGTCCCTTGTGGCAGCTATATTATTAACTGGTGTGCTGTGGCAACTCTATCAAATTGCTCCACGAGTCATCAATATAAGTAGCTTTTTGCCTCAATGGCGGAGCTTGAGTTTATTGCTGGCTGCTTTAAGCTTTTTAGCAAGCAATCTATTTTTACAAATTCCCGTGAGTGTGGCGCGAATTTTGGTGACTAAAGACACAGAATTTGCATCTATAGAACCATTATCTTTAGAAAAGATTAAGCAAGAGTTCACAATTTTAGGGGTGCGGGTTAATCAAATCTTGCCCCAGCAAACTGTTAAAGTTGAAACTGAGGAATGAGAAACTATGGCTAAAATTAAAGCCTCTAGCGATCGCCAACTTTCTCGTGATCCCGAAATATGGCACAATCTCAAACATGCGATCGCTGCTAGTTCCGGTTTTCAACGCTGGCAACTAGAAAGTACTGAGAAATTACAAGAGCTACGCCTTGATCAGCAAGTACAGCGTTATTTACGAGAAACCTTAGAAACTTTAGCTTACTAAAAATTGATTAAATCTTGGAGACTGCCTTGCAAGCGACGGAGTAGACGATAAGCATTCTCTAAGCGTTCTCCTTCAACTTCTACCTCTGTTGTAGGATAATTTTCAATTATTTCTAGCAGCGTCACCTGTTGATCTTGACTCGCAGAAAGGACTAAAGCCGAGCGCAAAGCTTGTCTGTCAGCTTTACGAGATGGGGTATGAATAACTTGACTAAGCTCATCGATTATTACGTTACCAATTTGACTATTTAAAACTTTATCTAAAAATATAGGGCTTACCTTAACTGGTGTCGTTAAATACTGACGAATGTCTCTAGGGTTTTGTCGCGCCAAAGCTAAATTAACTCGTAGTGAACGTGAAAGTTCGCCAGTTTCGCCAAACGTAGATAGCTCTTTTACAGCCAGTGATTCACGGAATATACCGTACTTCAGTACTACTTGTTCAGCAGCAAAGACAGGATTGCTGAAGAATAGAATACAGCTACCGAATAGTAAAACTAAGACCTGATGCAGCGATAAAAATTGACAATGCATTTTTCTCCTTTTGAGAAGCTTTGCTTTTACTGTGATGATATTTCAATACCTATAGTTACGCATCTGACTATAGGTATTGCTTACCACAGAAACTGTGTATCTATTTATTTGATAAAATTTGTAAAAAAGTACTAACTAAATGTACATCATGGTGGTAAAGGGACTGCGTTGCTATCTTGCAAATTAGGTATTGGTAAAGCGATCGCCTGATCCCGTAGCTGCTCTGGTAAAATTTTGTGAGCAAAATAAAATTATTTATGTGTTTTCTTACGAAACATAACTGATTAAATGCTGGTCATCCGGTATAGTTTTGTTTTGCATGGGTTTTACAGCTTGCAGCTGTTTTATACAACCCTATTTAACCAACTGTTGTTAAGCACATCACAGACACAAAAATGAAATACCGGAGTTTGCACTGTTCTTCAGCAAAAAATTTTCGCCCTCTTTCTAATATTGTCATTGGATCTAAGTTCCCCTTGCGAGCCGGACTCACGGCTTTGTTATTGATTTCTACTGGCTCTACACTATTGTCTAGGGAAGCGAATGCTGAAGCGATCGCCCCAACTTTAATGGCGCAAGTTCCCGCCACAGCACCAGTGATTTATGTAAATCCAACCACTGGTGCAGATACTGCTGGTACTAGTACAACACAAGCAGCACCTTATAAAACTATCACCTTTGCCATTAGCCAAGCCCAACCAGGTACAATCATTCAACTTGCACCTGGTACTTATAACAGTGAGAGCGGAGAGCAATTTCCACTTTCACTTAAACCAGGGTTAACACTAAAAGGTGATGAAGCCACTAAAGGTCAGGGAGTATTAATTACAGGTAGTGGTTTTTATACCAGTCGGACTTTTGCTAGACAAGACATTACAATCCTTAGCGACCAAGATACAACTGTCACAGGTGTTACAGTCACCAATCCCACTCAGCGGGGTACAGCCGTATGGGTGGAATCAACTAATCCCACTATCAAAAACAGTACTTTTACTAACAGTGGTAGAGAAGGTGTTTTTGTAACGGGTACAGGTAATCCCAAAATTGAAAATAACATCTTTGTCCAAAACAAAGGTCAGGGGGTTTCAGTCGCTAAATCTGCCCAAGGAGAAATTCGCAACAATTTGTTTCAAGATACTAGTTTTGGTCTGGCAATTGGTGGTCTTTCTACACCTTTAATTGCCGAAAACCAGATCATCCAAAATAAAGTCGGTATTTATATCTCAGAATCTGCCCAACCCGTACTGCGTAAGAATGTAATTCAAAATAATACTCAGGATGGCATTGTCGCCACTGTTAATGCTCTACCCAACCTTGGTACTAACGAAGATCCTGGTGGTAATCTTATCCGCAGTAACACTCGTTATGACCTAAACAACGCTACCAAGACTAATACGATTGTCGCTATTGGTAACGATATCGATCAAAAAAAGATTTCTGGTCAAGTAGATTTTGTTGCAGCTACTGTTGAGCCACCTTCAGGTCCTGTCGCCTTTAAAGATGTACCCGCAGGTTACTGGGCAAAAAGCTACATTGAAGCTTTAGCTTCCCAAAACATTATTGCTGGCTTTCCTGATGGTACATTTAAGCCCAATGAACCTGTAACTCGCGCTCAATTTGCCACAATTGTCACCAAAGCCTTGAAGCCACCAGCTAAACGCTCAGTAATTGATTTTAAGGATGTGAAAAGTGATTTCTGGGCTTATGCTGCAATTCAATCTGCTTACCAAAGTGAGTTTCTCTCTGGCTATCCTGGTGGTACATTCAAACCACAGCAACAAATTCCTAGAGTACAGGCTTTAGTTTCTTTAGCAAATGGTCTAGGTTTGACAGCAAGTAATCCAGGTGTAATTTCCTTTTACACCGATGCTGCTCAGATTCCTAGTTATGCAACTGCTTCAGTAGCAGCAGCGACTGCACGACAATTAGTGGTCAACTATCCCACTGTTAAACAACTCAATCCAAATCGTGAGGCGACTAGGGCAGACGTTGCTGCTTTTGTTTACCAAGCACTAGTTAATGCTGGACGTGTCCAGCCAATTCCTTCACCCTATTTAGTAACAGTTCCATAGGGGCTAGGGTTAGCCAAATTATTCTTGACTCTGGTTTCTCTGTGCCTTTGCGGTTAAATAAATTACTTTTAAACCACACAGACGCAGAGAACACAGAGGAAAAGGCTAAAATTTTGTAAATCACGTTGCTACGCCTAACTACTGCATTAACGCCATTGTGTCACCTTGCCCCCAATGCTCTACAAGTCAATTTTATATTCAGGCAAAAGCTGTTGAATAAATTCATAAAACGGTTTACATATTTGACGAATATTATGCAATCCACCAAAACCTGTTTCTAAAAGTTAACGTGAGTTCGACGGTTCTAAAAACCCCTCTCCAAACCTCTCCCCCACGGTGGGCTACGGTGTACACACAAGTACTATCTGAAAGGGTTTCAGGCGTTATAGACCCCTTAAATCGTCATTACGAGCGCAGTGATAAC
>JBBSOP010000467.1:0-4383 GCA_038259655.1 Chroococcales cyanobacterium | reverse complement strand
CCACCTACTTTTTGTACACCTCCAGAACTAGTACAGGGGATAATAGCAGGTGGTGCTGGCGCGTTGGTACGCAGTTCTGAAGACTTAGAAGACCGTACCGAAGATGGAGAAGCGGCGATCGCTCAAAGACAGATCACACAACTAGATGTAGTAGTCGGTATTACGGCTGGTGGGACTACACCTTTTGTCCACGGTGCGCTCAACGCTGCGCGTCAGCGGGGAGCGATGACCATTTTTGTTGCTTGTGTTCCAGCAGCACAAGTCAGCTTTGATGCTGATATTGATATTCGGCTGTTGACTGGGCCAGAAATTCTAGCTGGTTCTACTCGCTTGAAAGCTGGTACTGCCACAAAGTTAATTTTAAATATCCTTTCTACGGGAGTGATGGTCAAACTGGGCAAAGTTTATGGTAATCGCATGGTAGATGTCGCAGTTACAAATCAAAAATTACGCGATCGCGCTTTGCGAATTTTGCAAGATCTCACAGGTTTAAGTCGTGAAGCTGCTGGTTTCTTACTAGAACATAGTGGTAAATGGGTCAAACTGGCACTATTAATGCACTGGACTGGTTTAGCAAAAGACGAGGGCGATCAATTGTTATCAAAACACCAAGGTGATCTCCGAACCGCTGTTGAAAACTACAAAAACAACAAGCAAACTTAAGAGGTCATTCCCATGTTTTTAAACGTGGGTTCCCTCTTGACTTGTAAGTAGGTAACAGGGAACAGGCAAGAACTACTTACATGCAGGGCGATGAAAAAATTTTCATCGAGACTACCTTCTAAATAATTACGAATTACGAATTACGAATTACGAATTATGCACAGCAGTACTAGGCAACTCTATACATTTCAATAAAGAAGTTTTTCTCAGATCATGCTGCATTTGATAGTCAGTTCTAGCAAATTCTATTTGTAAGATTAAGCGGTCTTGATGAGTAGGTGAAATTCCTTTGTGAAAGCAAAGTGGGTCTTCTGCAAATCCAAAACCAGCTTGTCCACAAATTTCTACTAAAGATTCTCGACCATAATAATCGCTAATATCTTGGTCTGTTTCTCGTTTACGTAGCCAAAGATGTGAACTACTTTTTTGAATATGACTTTTACGAACACAGACATGAGGCCTACTCTGATGATCTACATTAGTTAAATAAAAGAAGAATTTGATAAAGCAATAATCGTCTACATCATAGTGAAAAAATTGAGCAGCTTGGCTTTGTTCGCGCTGAGTCATCTTTCCTGCAAAACTCCACCACATTTTGTTTCCTTGGTGTACTGGTTGAGTTTCTAAATATTGAGCAGCTATTGCTAATAATTTGGGATCATTCTGGAGTTTTTTAATGGCTGGACAAAACAAAGCTGTATTGAAATAATGACCTGTGATAAAATGTTTACCAGATTGAGCTTGGGCTTTTGCTTTTTGATGATAATAAAAGCCATACTCTCGCTTTTGATTACCATAACAAGGAGTTGAATAAGCAAATTGAACTATTTCTTGAACAACATTTTGAGTTAGATTAATACCTAAATATAGACCTTCATTTTTGAGACTATTAACAGCGTCGCTTATATTTACATCTGCAAAACACGAATTATTTTCATTTAGCAATGATAAATATAATTTGATTGAGCGTTTAGAGAAATATTTTACTAGCGATCGCACAATCTGAAATCGGGCAATTTTACGCATTAAAAGCCATCGAGGATTTTTAGTCAATCCTTTATAGCATTCATACGAAACATCATAAATTTTTGCAAAAGCTTTATCGAAATAATTATTAAATAAACTTATAAGCATAAAACTCCTGAGATTAAAACAGCAGTATGCGATCGCCACCTTGTCGGACGTAAGTATAAATATGTAAGTTATGTCACTAAATCTTAATTGATCAAAATTAATTAGGCTACTGTACTACAGTAAATTTACTGTTTCTTTGTATGAAAGAGTGTCTTTTTAAAGAGTTAAAAAAATTGATTTCTGTTATATCACCACAAAATTACTTAGACACTCAAAAATAATTGTATAGACTTTTGACACTCAACCCTCTACAACCTTTATCAGTGATGATTAAAAGTGTAGGATAAAAGCTATTTCCTTTAGATTGAAAATTTTAGTAGTTACTATAGGTAAAACTTTATGTCAGTCTCACCGCAGCTAGAGCGCTTTGGACACCACCTGATTATCGGTATTTCTGGGACTACTTTAAGTGATGAAGATAAACTCCTACTGAGTGAATTGCAACCGATAGGGGTGATTTTTTTCGCTAAAAACTTTTTAGATGGGGTTCCTTATGAGGTTTGGTTGGATAACTTCAAAGATTTGAATGACCAGATCCGAGAATATGCTGAACGTGACTCCATGTTTATAACTTTAGATCATGAAGGAGGGCGTGTTGTTCGTACACCGCTACCAATTACCCGATTTCCTTACGCTTTGTTGTTGCGATCGCGCTCACGTGAAGTAGCAAAAGCCACAGCAATAGAACTAAAATCATTGGGGGTTAATTTATCTTGGTCTCCTGTCGCAGATATTTTTTCCCATCCTCAAAATCCGATCATTGGGGCGCGGGCTTTTGGCAACACTCCTAAAGCTGCTGTTTTAGGTGTGCGTGAATATTTTCTCGGACTTCAAGAGTCAGGAATTTTAGGATGTGCTAAGCATTTCCCTGGACACGGAGACACTAGTAAAGATTCTCATATTGAGTTACCAACACTCAATCTCACTTTAGAAGACTTGCGAAATAGAGAACTTATACCCTTTCAAGCGCTGATAAAAGCCCAAATACCCTTAATTATGACGGCTCATATCTTGTTTCCTCAGATAGATCCTCAATTACCAGCAACACTTTCTCAACTTATTCTCAAAAATTTACTACGGGATGAACTTGGTTTTGAGGGAGTGGTTGTATCTGATGACTTAGATATGAAAGCTGTGTCAGATATGTTTATGAATAAGGGGACTGTAGCGCAGGCGTTTCATGCGGGCTGTGATTTGTTTATCGTTTCGCGCAATATTAATTCTTCATCTATTGAACGTACTTATAAAATTGCTGAAGACTTTGCCGATTCTTTGAGCAACGGTAGTTTAGATGAATCTATAGTGTCAGCAGCTAAAAACAGAATAGAGAAATTACTAGCAGTCACACCGCAATATATTGTTTATCCTCTTGATAAAAATACATTACTGCAACATGGGGAATTAGCGATCGCTTGTGCCTTTTAGCAAAAAAAAATTGATATTAGCTCGTAGTGAGGACTTTAGTCCTGTTTTATAAAGCCCTGTAGGCATAGCTGCGCTTATCGCGTAGCATCAACTCCCTTTATAAAATTCCACCCCTACATCCCCCTGTCTATCAACCCAAAAATGACAGGTGAAGGCAGGTAGGGGTAGGGGAAGTGGGGCATATAACAGTGGTGGGTTTTTTTACGTCAACCAAACCTACATTTTTCTGCATCATTTTAGTCGTGTCAGTTCATTACAAATACTTAGATTTTTTCAAAAATTAAATAGTAATCCTATATAAGCTTTTTATTTTCTCCTGCTTTTTCAGCCAAAGTGCGGAACTATTCTGTAGTCTTAGTGTCTTCAGTAAGGAATTAGCAAAAATTATCATCGGGTTTTCTTCCGGATCAATCGGTAAACCCTGAGAAATTTATGCCAGTAAATTCTGCTGTCACTTAGAAATAATACGCATGAGATTACGCTTTTTTCTGCTTAGCGTCGTCAGCATTTTTCTGCTTGCTTCTCCAGCCAAAGCATCTCGCTTAGAATCTTGGTACTTTGACACTGCTCAAAATCAACTCAATATCACTACAGAATCAGGAGTTAAGCCAAAAGCATTTTTAATTAATAACCCAACGCGACTTGTAATTGACTTGCCAAAAACCGAACTTGCCGGAAATACAATTCGCCAAAGTTTTGGCTCAGCAGTTAAAGAAATTCGCGTCGGTAAAGTTGACTCTGATACAACTAGATTAGTGGTTGAATTAGCGCCAGGGTACACAGTATCTCCCGATAAACTACTGATTAAAGGTGACTCTTCCTCCCACTGGATAGTTAACTTCACATCATTTGAGCGCAGTGATAATAAAGTTTCTCTTTCTAGTGAAGAAAAAATTCCTGTTCAAATAGGCGATGTTTCGCTCTTTGCAGGAGTTGTTCCTTTAGGCAAAGAAATATCACAGATTAGCTCTCAAGTTAAAGCCTTGATGAATCGTTATAGTTCCCTAGATCCAGGAATGTTTTTTTTAGATTTGGATACGGGTAACTATATAGATTTTAATGGAGAGAAAGCATTCCCTGCTGCTAGCACAATTAAGTTTCCGATTCTAGTTGCTTTGTTTCAAGAAGTAGACGCAGGGAGAATCAAGCTAAATGAAACTT